>DAIMYK010000119.1:0-5901 GCA_036734525.1 Sediminibacterium sp.
TATTCTCCAGTGTTTCTCCTCCTACAAACTGCTTGAACAATGTTTTTCTAATGAGACCATGCACGGGCAATCCGGTACGCATGATAAAAGGGGTGAGTCTTGTACCCATTTGTACCAGCCAGGGGTATGACATGGATTGAAAGAGAAAACGGGCATTTTTCAGCTCCTTATCTGTTAAGTGCGCAAATGCGTTTTCTGTGTTTTCAAAGGATAGATTCATATACTAACATCTGTTCGCTCTGCGAATATCGGTAGTATTCGAAAAAGTTACGTGAAATTTTATAGGAGCGGAGGAACTCAGATCAAATCGCCTGATGATTGAAGGGCTGCAAAACCATTTCACTCACCACGCCACTGCGGGGTTGCTGACAGAGGAACCAAATGGCTTTAGCAGCTTCATCGGCCACGATCATGCGGTCGCGCTGCACCCGCAAGTCGATGGTATCCCAGAAAGGACTATCCACCCCACCCAAGTACAGTTGGGTTATACGTATATCGGTTCTTTTTAATTCTTCCCGGATGCTCTGCATCATACCTGTCAAGCCATATTTGCTGGCAGCATAAGCGGCAGCCCCTGCCATGGGTACTTTTCCCAAAACACCAGGGATATTAATGATAAGACCCCGTTTGCTTTCCTTCATACCCGGAAGCACAGCTTTTACCAGATGAAAAGCACCCACCAGATTCGTTTGCAGGGTGCGCTGAAATTCCTCAGAACTAAGCTGGTCAATGGGTTTGATGATACCAATGCCGGCAGCATTGATCAAAATATCGATGGTGCCTGCCTGCTGCAAAATGTTTTGAACGGCGGCATTTACTTCAGATTCCCGGGTTACATCCAGGGAAAAACAACGTTCTGCAGGAATACCGGCCTGTTGTGCAACAGAAGAGAGGTTGGACTGGTTTCTCCCGGTAATGAACACTTTTGCACCGGAACCTGAGAGCAAGGCAGCAGTTTTTGCACCAATGCCACCACTGGCTCCCACCAGCAATACCACTTTATCTTTCAGTGTTTCCATAATTTTTTTTCATACAAACAATGGCGTGTTCATTTTGTTGTAAGGGGGTGAAACATTCTACTTCCCCGGCTGCCACCAAAGGCATGCGAAAGAAACCCTGGAACAGGGTGAACCTGCCCGTCTATTCCATCAGCAGCCAGGATGCATCCGGCAGGCACAACATGCACATGATCACTTATGTGACAGCCATCAGCATGCAACCCAAGCGCATCGTCTGCGGAATATATAAGGGCACACAAACTTTGGAGAACGTACAGTCACAAAGAAGATTTGTTTTACAATTACTGGCCGACCATCAATACAATCTTACCCGCATCTTAGGTAAAACCAGCGGAAAAAAGTCAGACAAGATCAAATCCCTGCAGAAAAAAAACTTATTGACCCCCTGGCTCGATCACCTGATTTTAACGGAGGCGCTCAGCGTGATGGAACTGGAAGTAATTCAGGAATTTGACGGAGGCGATCATGTAGGTTTTCTCTGTGACGTAACCCAGTATAAAAATTGCCGGCCCGGTGATGCATTGACTTTAGATGTACTCAGGGCGCATCGATTAATCATTATATGAGTGCAGCATTTCCCACCAACCTGGCCGCATTGTCAGAGCGACTGAGCGCGATCGATCCTCCCCGCTATGGCTCTTCGCGAAACTTTTTAACGGGTGCCGTTACCCGTCTTTCCCCCTATATAGCCAGGGGTGTTATCACCCTCCCCCAAGTATTGGAAAGTATCCTCAAGAGGTATCCGATGGGTAAGGCATTGCCACTGATACAACAGTTGGCCTGGAGAGAATATTTTCAACGGGTATGGTGGAAGGAGAAGGAAAACCTGCAGCGAGACATCCGTCAACCGCAGATACAGGTTGCCCACCATGAACTGCCCCGAGCCATAGCCGAAGCCAATACAGGTGTGGAAGTAATTGATAATGCCATACGAGAATTGTTAACTACGGGTTATCTGCACAACCATGCCCGCCTCTATGTAGCCATGATCACTTGTAACATAGCCCGGGCACATTGGTCTAGCCCTGCCCGCTGGATGTACTATCACCTGCTCGATGGAGACATCGCCAGCAATACCCTCAGCTGGCAATGGGTAGCCGGCAGTTTTAGTGCGAAAAAATATTACGCCAATCAGGACAACATCAATAAATACAGTGGATCGAATCAACACAATACGGTCTTAGACAAGTCGTATGAGGAATTAATGGAAATGCCTGTTCCTGATTATATGCAGGCAACCATAGTTCCCGACTTGCAGACAAGCCTTCCTATTTCTGAAGCCTTAGCGCTCAATCAACACTTACCTCTTCTACTCTATCACTCTTATCAGATAGACCCGGAATGGTTTTCCGGAGTGGAAGCCAATCGGGTACTTGTTTTGGAGCCCTCCCATTTCCAACAATATCCGGTGAGTCCGGCAGTGATGCAATTCATCCTGGAACTGGCAAAAGAATTCATACCGGGGATACAGATCTATGTGGGTGAAGCAAAAGATATTCCTTCACTGGATGTATTTCCTTCTATCCATTTCAAAGATCATCCCATCGCCCATCATTTTCCCGGACAAGCCACTGCACCTGCCTGGATGTTTCCTGATGCAGATTATACCGGACAAGGTTTTTTTGGTTACTGGAAAAAATGCGAGAAGGCACTCTATAAAATTAGCCGTGCACATAGCCAATAAATTGCGAATTTTGGCGCATGAAAATTTTATCAACAGAGATCTATCGCTATACCATTCCCATGGTACCCTTTACCATTGCTACCGGTACCATGAAGTATGCACAAAATCTTTTGATACGAGTGCATACCGATGACGGACTGACGGGAGTGGGAGAATGTTCCGCCTTCCCCATGATCGCCGGCGAAACCCAATCTACCTGCTTTGAACTCGCCAAAGATTTTGCTGCGCTCTGGAAAAATAAATCGTCAGCAGAGATAGATAACCGGCTCGATGAACTCGATGCCATGATCAGCAGAAATTTCACTGCCAAGAGTGCATTTGATATGGCACTGTATGACCTGGCAGCAAAAAGGGCGGGGCAGCCATTGTACCAATATTTAGGAGGCACCAATAAAATTTTGGAGAGCGATTTAACCATTGGCATAGGAACACCGGAAGAGATGGCAGCAACCGCAAGAAAATTTGCTGCCGATGGGGTACGCATGATCAAAGTAAAATTGGGGAAAAAACCAAATGAAGATGTGCAACGCATCCGCAGCATCAGACAAGCCATCGGAGATACTATTATTCTTCGCATCGATGCCAACCAGGGATGGAGTTTTGAGGAAGCTGTTGAAGCACTCACACAATTGGCGCCTTTTGGTATAGAATTTTGTGAGCAGCCCATGCGCAGCTGGACCGAGGAACTGTTGCCTGAGCTTTGTCGGATTTCTCCCATTCCCCTGATGGCAGATGAAAGTGTATTCACACACCACGACGCAGAACGCATTATTCGCAACAAAGCATGTGCCTACATCAACATCAAACTGGCCAAAAGTGGTGGTATCAGGGAAGCCCTCCGCATACACGAGGTGGCAGCAAAAAATGGCATCCCTTGTATGATGGGTGGCATGCTCGAAAGCCGGCTGGCACTAACTGCCAAAGTGCATCTTGCCATTGCCTGCAACAACATTCGTTTCTATGATCTCGACACCTGTTTGCTGGGACATCTCACCGATCCGGTGCAGGGTGGTGTTCGCTTCAATGGCATGCAGGTATCTGTGGGTGAGGAACCCGGTATCGGCGCCGATGTGGACCCTGCATTTCTGGCGGGACTGGAAAAAGTAGTTATTTAACACCGCTAAAGCGGGAGTCTAACCAGAAAGCAGGAACTTTGCAAAAAATACCCCAAAAATGGAAGCCAAGAAAGCAGTTGAAAGTCTGACCATCATGAATGAGTTGGTGTTGCCCAACGATACCAATACGTTCGGCAACCTGATGGGAGGCAGATTGATGTACTGGATGGATATTGCCGCCGGCATTGCCGCCGGAAAGCATTGCAATACACCGAGCATGACCGTATCGGTGGATAATATTAGTTTTAAAAACCCCATCAAACTGGGGAATGTGGTTCATATACGTGCAAGGGTGTGCCGGGCCTTCAATACCTCTATGGAAATCCATATCAAGGTATGGGGGGAAGATTTGCTGCATCAATACAAGTATGAAAGCAATGAAGCATTTTTCACTTTTGTTGCCTTAGACCCCAATGGAAAACCCAGGAAAGTACCGGAGTTAATTGCAGAAACCGAAGAAGAACAAAAACTCTATGATGGCGCCTTGCGCAGAAGACAGTTGCGCCTGATATTGGCAGTAAAAATGAAGCCACACGACGCCAATGAACTCAAGGCACTCTTTATCAGCGAGTAACCGAATAATTATTTGTCCAGCATTTGCATCAGATGATGTCTGCCCTTCATCATGAAGGATTTGCTCTGCTCGATCGCTTCCATCACTTGGTCGAGAATAGCATCTACCGGTTGAGTATAATCGATGACCAATGGTTCCTTGAAGCGAACCGTAAGTTGAGTGCCTGTCTTTTTAAATGACAAGCCTGTTTTGGTGAAAGCGCGCCAAAATCCATTGATGACGACAGGAATAACAATGGGCTGGTTGTTCTTGATGATATGCGCTGTTCCCTTTCTACCGGGGGCAAAGGGTTTGGTAGTTCCCTGCGGGAAGGTGATGATCCAACTGTTGTGCAGTGCCTCATCGATTTTTTGGGTATCGGATTCATCCCGTTCTCTGGATACATCTTTGCCTTTTTCTCTCCAGGTTCGTTTCACGGTCAATGCACCTGCCATTTTGAAGATGCGGGACAATAAACTGCCGTTCATGGTTTCTTCAGCAGCGATGAAGTGAACATTGGTAAAAGGATTGAGCAGATAAAAGGGAAGTCCGAGTCTATTCTCTCTTCTCCATTTAACGGCACAGAAGATGTGGAGGAAGTCAATAACATCTGCAATATAGTGGTGATGGTTGCTGACTATCAACACATTTCCCTTCGGCAACTGACGCAGGTGTTCAGTGCCCTCTATCTTTATCCTGTTGAAGAGAACCAGTCCGGGCCAGGATACAAAGCCTACCAATGCATATACCAATGAACGTATCATGCGCAAGTTTTTCGTTACTCTACTACCTTTCGGTCTTTCTCACCTGCACCGGGGTTGCTTCTCTACGGCAAGGGTGCTCTTGAGAACTGCTAAACTAATACATCTTCCTGATTTTTTAGCTTACCCGGGCTGAAATGATTGAGATTCAAAGGAAAAGGTATTTTTGCGCCACTAATCACATCACATGCAACTGAATACGGTCATTTTCGATATAGACGGACTCCTGATTAACAGCGAACCTTTGTGGAACCAGGCGGCTGCGGAGATTTTTGCGGGGTATGGAGTACACCTGACACCGGAAGCGTATGCCACCACTACCGGTTTGCGCACCAAGGAGTTTGTTGCCTGGTGGCTGAGCAGGTACGGACAAGACCCTGCTATTTTTCCGCAGGTAGAGAAAGAAATTGTTGAGCTGGTATTACAAAAAATCAATGATGAGGCAGAGACCTTACCGGGCGTTAATTATATTTTTGATTTTTTTCATCGGAAGGGTTTTCATATCGGACTTGCGACATCTTCCCCACCTGAGTTGATTGAGATCGCGAAAAAAATTACGGGCATAGAGCCTTATGTGATGGCTGCGGCTTCTGCGGAGACATTGCCGTATGGCAAACCACATCCACAGGTGTACCTCGATTGTGCGGCATCGTTGGGTGTACGGCCTATTCAGTGTCTTTGCTTTGAAGATTCTTTCAATGGAATGATTGCTGCCAAGGCTGCCCGCATGAAATGTGTGGTGGTGCCGCATGCAGATGAAAGAGCACAA
>DAIMYK010000120.1:0-5899 GCA_036734525.1 Sediminibacterium sp.
CGGGGAGTCCGACCTTTTCGTTAATCAATGAGTACAGGTTACCCAATGGGGAAGTTTTGTGTCACATGGATTGGTACAGGTTGCGTGACAGCGAGGAAGCCATACAAGCGGGGGTGGAAGATAGGTTGCTGGGGGAGGAGCGTTGCTGGATAGAGTGGCCGGAGCGGGCGGAAGATCTTATGCAGGCGGATACATTTCATTTTTATCTGAAGGTGGTCGATGCAACTACCAGGCAAATCATAACTACATGATACACTGCAGTGGATTCATTTCTGGGTTCAATCTGCTACAATTGAGGTATATTTATACGTCTTCTAATTAATTCTTTTTTCATGGCTTCCAAATCATCAACAAGAGCGTCATTTCAGTATGAGCCTCAGGAAGAGGTTTTAGATGTTAAGCCCCAGGGTACCAAATTGCACATCGGGATACCCAAGGAAACGGCATTCCAGGAGAACAGAATCGCACTTACCCCGGATGCAGTTGGGGTATTGGTGATGAATGGCAACCGGGTAAGCGTTGAGCACAATGCCGGCGAAGCAAGTCATTTTTCCGACCATGATTATGCAGAGGCAGGTGCAACTATTGTGTACGATCGGGAAGAGGTTTTTCGTTGCCCTATTCTCGTAAAGAGTGCCCCTCCTGTTGAGGAAGACATGCCGCTGATACAAATGAATCAGACCATCATTTCACCGGTTCATTTTTCAGCATTGAAGAAGGAATTGATTGTACAAATGATGGAAAAGCGGGTGACTGCTTTGAGTTTTGAAAATTTTAAAGATGAAAGTGGTACTTATCCCATTGTTCGCAGCATGAGTGAGATAGCGGGAAGTGCGGTGATGTTGATCGCAGGTCAATACCTCAGCAGTTTCAATCAAGGCAAGGGAGTGTTATTGGGCGGTATCAGTGGTATTCCACCTACCAAGGTTGTTATCATTGGTGCCGGCATAGTAGGAGAGTTCGCCACCCGCAATGCGCTGGCATTGGGTGCCTCCGTCAAAGTCTTTGATAACAATGTTTATCGGCTCAAGCAACTGCAAAATAATTTGGGTCAAAGAATATGGACAAGTGTATTGGAACCAAAGATATTGGCCAAGCAGCTCAAGACTTGTGAAGTTGCGGTTGGGGCATTGAGCAATGAAGTCGGCCGTGCACCGGTGGTTGTAACGGAAGCTATGGTGGCTGCTATGCGTGAGGGCAGTATTATCATAGATGTGGCGATCGATCGGGGAGGATGTTTTGAAACCAGTGAATTAACGAGCTATGAGCATCCGATTCGCATCAAGCACGGAGTGATACATTATGGTGTTCCGAATATACCCAGTGGTTTTGCCCGCACTGCCAGTCAGGCAATCAGCAATGTGCTCATGCCTTTGTTGCTGGAGATCAGTGATGAGGGTGGATTGGAAGAAATGATCTGGCATCAGTTACATGTACGGGAAGGGGTATATATCTTCCGCGGTGCGCTGACGGATTTTTATATCAGTGAACAATTCGATTTGAAGTTCACAGACCTCAATTTGCTGATTGCCAGCAGAAGGTAGGTTCTAATTTTTCTGCCGATAGTCGGGGAGATGTATGTAACCTCTACAATGCTCGGTCTCAACAGGATCATTGCTGCCAATGATGGTCAATCTGTTTTTTCCCGGACCCTCACACAATGATCGGTAAAATTCAAAACCATTGCGGTCGAGGTTAGTACAGGGCTCATCGAGCAGTATAACCGGAACATCGGAATAAAATGCCTGCAACAATTTAAGGCGTTGTTTCATGCCGCTGCTGAAATAGCGTATCTGCTTGTTAGCAGACGCTTCCAGGTGAGCCGAAGCTAATAATTCTTCAGGGGTTGTTCCCGGCAGCAGGGGTTTGAATTGGAGATGAAATCGCAGAAATTCGAGTGGGGTCATTTCCTCAATCAGTTCCAGATAGGGTGCTGCCAGGGAAATGGATTGAAAAAGCTGCTGGTCATGAATTGCTTCTCCGGTAGTGGTAACATAACTCAGACTACCTTCACTGAGCATGCTCGATCCGGCAATGCATTGAAGCAAAGTGCTCTTCCCACTTCCATTTGGGCCGGTGATCGCATAAGATCGACCTGCTTCCATTTGATAATTCAGGTGGCGGAAGATCCACTCCCTGTTGAATTTCTTACCTGCATCCGAAAGTGTTATAGAGCAGGAAGTCATTGGCTGAGCTGTGGAGGTGTTGGAAATGGTAGAAGTCATGCCGAAGGGTTGGCAGATTTATTCATCGTCGGTGGCTCCTTTCACATAGCGTTTGATGATTCCCCTGCCGCTCTCTCTGATGAAGGTTACAATTTCATCGCGTTCATCGGTAGCAGGTAATTCTTCTTCTATGAATTCAAGTGCCTGTGAGGTGTTCAAGCCTTTGTTGTAGATGGTGCGATAGACATCAAGGATGTGATTGATCTGATTCAAAGGGAATCCTCTTCTTTTCAGACCGATGCTATTCACTCCTCCATAACTGAGCGGATTGCGAACTGCTTTGATATAGGGTGGAACATCTTTGCTCACGAGACTACCTCCTGCAACGAATGCATGTTGTCCGATATGAACGAACTGGTGAACAGCACTGACACCACCCACCACCGCCCAGTCACCAATGGTCACGTGGCCGGCAACTTGTACACTGTTGCTTAAGATGCTGTTGTTGCCAATGATACAGTCATGTGCGATGTGGCTATAAGCCATGATGAGGCAGTTATTGCCTACTACGGTTTTTCCTCGGTCTGTAGTACCTCTGTTGACAGTAACAAACTCGCGGATGGTGGTGTTATCACCGATTTCAGCATAGGTTTTTTCGCCGTTGTATTTCAGGTCTTGAGGAATTGCACCTAAGACTGCGCCCGGAAATATGCGGCAATTTTTTCCGATGCGGGTACCTTCCATGATGGTAACATTACTGCCGATCCAGGTTCCCTCCCCAATCTTTACGTCCCCATGAATAACGGTAAAGGGGTCGATCTTAACGTTCGGTGCAACCGAGGCGTTGGGGTCTATATAGGTATAAGGATGTGTCATGCGCGGCAGTTAGATGAATATTAGACGGAGTGTATCAGTTTCGTTTAACGATTTGAGCAACGAGATCAGCTTCTGTGGCAATTTTCCCGCCCACAAATACAGTTCCCCGCATTTCGCAGATACCTCTGCGGATGGGCCCTGTCATCTCTAGTTTCAATACCATGGTGTCTCCGGGGCGAACCATTTGTTTGAATTTGCAGTTGTCGATCTTCAGAAAATAAGTATCGTATTTTCCCTCCGGCATGGAGTTGATACAGAGTATTCCTCCGGTTTGTGCCAATGCTTCAATTTGAAGAACACCGGGCATCACGGGGTTTCCGGGAAAATGACCGGGGAAGAACCACTCATTGAAAGTTACATTCTTGATACCGACGATATGGGTATCGCTGAGTTCAACAATTTTATCTACAAATAGGAAAGGGTGACGGTGCGGAAGTGTCTTTTCGATCTGATCGAGCGTGTAAACGGGGGGCAGTGCAGGGTCATACACCGGCACATTCTTCACGTGTTTATTTTTTCGGATATAGTGTTTGATCTTTTTAGCAAACTCAATATTGGTGCTGTGTCCGGGACGATTTGCAATGATGCGCGCCTTGATGGGATAACCAATAAGTGCTAGGTCGCCGATCACATCAAGTAATTTGTGGCGTGCCGGTTCATTGGGGAAGCGCAGCTCCAGGTTATTCAGGTATCCTTCGCTCTTAACTTCTATTTTATCACGGTTAAAGATTGCCAGTCGTGACATCTCAGCATCAGAGACAGTTTTATCTACCACCACAATGGCATTGTTGATATCACCTCCTTTAATGAGATCGTTTTCCAACAACATTTCCAGTTCATGGAGGAAGCAGAAAGTGCGGCAAGGAGCAATCTCGCTTTTGAAGTCCTTTATGGTTTTCAATCCGGCATGTTGTGTGCCGAGAACCGGACTATTAAAATCGATCAGGGTGGTTAACTGGTAGTCTAGTGCAGGAAGGGCAACCATTTCCACGCGCTTCTCTTCATCATAATGATAGATGTTTTCATCGAGACTGTACCAGGCTTTGGCAGCATCCTGTTCTTCGACCCCGGCTGCTTCTATCTCAGCGATGAAGGGGGCAGAACTTCCATCCATGATGGGCACTTCCGGACCGTTTAATTCGATCAGGGCATTGTCAATTCCCATGCCTACCAAGGAAGCCAGGATGTGTTCTACTGTGCTCACTTTGGCATCTCCGACCTGCAGGGTGGTACCACGGCTGGTATCGGTTACCAGGTCACAATCTGCTTTGATGATGGGCTGATCGGGAAGATCAACACGCTGAAACTGGATTCCGAAACCGGGATGCGCCGGTTTGAGTGTCATATCAACCAAAATACCGGTATGTAATCCGGTACCGCTGATGTGGATAGGTTGGGACAAGGTGTGTTGCTTGTCCGGATTAAACTGATTGTTCATACTTCTAAACATTCTGCCTTACACCCGCTCCGATTACCGGTAGATCCGGTTTGCGGGGAGGCTTAATCAAAACATTACTTCTGTCAAAAGTACGATTAAAGGCGGTATTTAAGGCCAAAATCAGGGTTTTGTGACCTGGTTGAGCAGTTCGCGGAGCTGTTTTTCCAATTCAGCCACTCGCTTTTGTAATTCAGGTAATTGCTTGATTTGAGCCTGACGGCGCATATCCGTACTGAATTCGACTGCGGGGAATCCTGTATAAGTCTTATTCTCTTCTTTCAGGCTTTTCGTAATGCCGGCTTTAGCGCCAATCTTGGTATTATCAGCAATCTGGATATGGCCCACGGAACCAACCTGACCACCGATCATTACCTGCCTTCCTACTTTAATGCTGCCGCTGAGTCCGGTTTGAGCCGCAATCACCGTGTTCTCTCCAACTTCAACATTATGGGCGATTTGTATCAGGTTGTCGAGCTTAACACCCTTCCCGATTCGGGTCGAACCAATCGTGGCCCGGTCGATGGTGGTGTTGGCACCGATCTCAACTCCGTCTTCAATCACCACATTGCCAATCTGTGGCACTTTACTCAAGGTTCCATCGCTTTGCGGCGCATAGCCGAAACCATCACTTCCAATCACTGTTCCTGAATGGATGGTCACATTGTTTCCGATGATGCAATCATGGTATATAACCACCCCGGGATGAATGATAACATGGTTGCCGATGACAACATTGTTGCCAATGAAAACACCCGGAAATATTTTTACCTGATTACCTGTTTGCACGTTATCACCGACGTGTGCGAACGCGCCAATATAGACTCCTGTTCCCAGGCGGGCACTGGTGCTAATGTAGCTGGGTTGCTGAATTCCCTCCAGGGCTGCCGTGGTCATTTCCTGGTATTTGGCCAACAAAGTTGCAAAGGCACTATAGGCATCCGGAACACGGATCAATGTTGCATTTACCTTTTGTTGAAGAGGAAGCTGATCACTAAGTAAAATAACAGATGCTCCTGTTGTATAGAGATATTGCTCGTATTTAGGATTGGCAAGAAAGGAAAGCTGACCGGCAACAGCTTCTTCGATTTTACCGAAGCTTTGAACCGTCACCTGGGGGTCGCCTTCCACCTTACCTTGCACGAGCAGGGCAATCTGTGCAGCAGAAAATTGCATAGGTTGTAATTAGTTAGGTTGGACGTTAGGTTTTCCGGCTTTAGCCGACTGCCGCCAGGGCTCCGTCAGTAGAGCATGCAAATGTAAAATTTTTTGACGGGTGTAGAAAGAGTTTCCTGAATAAGGGCATTGTCAATTCGGGAAATATCCTGTACGGTTCCATCTTTGAACAAGACCTGTATCCTTTCATCTTTCAGCTGGTAAAGTGTATTGCTTGCTTCGCCTGTAAAGCAAACATAAGGCAGGT
>DAIMYK010000121.1:0-5853 GCA_036734525.1 Sediminibacterium sp.
AAGGATGTTCGCAGCATGTTGTATCATCTATATTCCTTTGTGCGGGAAGGATATGATCTCAGCGTCTCACCCATGGGTTTGAGTGGTCTGGGGTATAACGGACATGTATTTTGGGATACGGAATTGTGGATGTATCCGGCGTTGTTGGTGATGCAGCCGGCATTGGCGAAATCGCTGGTAGAGTACCGTTTTCAACGATTGCCTGCAGCGAGGAGGAATGCTTTTAGTCATGGATATCGCGGAGCCATGTTCCCCTGGGAAAGCGCAGGAACCGGTGTGGAAGAAACCCCTGTATGGGCATTGAGTGGTCCATTTGAGCACCACATCACGGCTTGTGTTGGATTAGCTGCCTGGAACTATTATTGTGTCACACAGGACAAGGATTGGTTGCGGGAAAAGGGCTGGCCCATCTTGCGTGAGACCGCCGATTTTTGGGCAAGCAGGGTAGAGCGAAATGGACCGGGTAAATATGATATCAATAATGTAGTGGCTGCTGATGAGTGGGCAGAGAATGTCGACAACAATGCATTTACCAATGCCGCTGCCAAGGCAGTTTTATTTCATGCTACGCAAGCAGCAAAGATTCTGGGCCTTCCGGCTGATGCAGACTGGAAACATGTCGCAGACAATATTCCCTTATTGGTGATGGAAAATGGTGTGACCAAAGAACATGCCACTTATAAGGGCGAAGGAATTAAGCAGGCTGACGTGAACTTACTGGCTTATCCATTGCGGGAAGTAACGGTACCTGCACAGATCAGGAAAGACCTTCAGTACTACGAAACCAGGGTTCCCAATGAGGGAACACCCGCCATGACCCATGCAATTTTTTCTCTTTTATATGCCCGGCTGGGGGATGCAGCCAATGCCCATAAATTTTTTAAAGAATCTTACGAGCCCAATCTGCTTCCGCCATTTCGGGTGATTGCTGAAACCAAGGGAGGAACCAACCCCTATTTTGCTACGGGTGCAGGAGGGGTACTCCAATCGGTTCTCATGGGATTTGGGGGATTGGATATTACGGAAAAAGGCATACAACAGCTTCAGTCTGCACTTCCCCCCACCTGGAAGTCACTTACCATAACCGGCGTGGGAATAGAAAAGAAAACCTATTCTATCAGAAGATAAATATTAATTTTGATTGTTGAAAAGGAAGGTTAACTGCAATCATTGTTGACCACAATCATTCACTTTTTTTACAATTCAATGAATAGACTGATCATATGCCTTTGCGTCGGTATAGTTTTTTCCGGGTGTTCCAATAACCAGGCATACAAAGAGTTCCTCCATCATCCTGATTTATACAGCCAGACAGTACACGAACTGAATACTGTTGTGATGGGAAATAACTTTCCTCCCATGGTAGCCTCTCGTAACTATGCGTATGCAGCCGTGGCCGCTTACGAAGTAATTGCGGCAGGATATCCCGATCAATATCAATCGCTCGTTGGCCAGCTCAATGGCTTGAAATCAATGCCAGTACTGCCTTCCGGTACAGATGTTGATTATTCACTCGCTGCACTTCTTGCCTATATCAAGGTGGGTGAAGCAGTAACTTTTCCGGAAGGTAGCATGCAGAATTATCGGGATAGCATTTTAAGCCTGGCCAGATCCAAGGGACTTCCCAAAAAAGTTGAGAAGGCATCCCGAGAAATGGCAGACAGCATTTCCGCCGGAATTATTCGCTGGAGCAGAAAAGATAATTACCTCGAAACACGCGGTGCAGAGAAGTATTCGGTAAAGGATATTCCCGGCAGGTGGATCCCCACTCCACCCATGTATGCCTCTGCTGTTGAGCCCCACTGGCAAGACATCAGACCCATGGTGATCGATAGTTCAGGTATTTTTTGTCCGCCACCCCCTCCTGCTTTTGACATCAAGGATACCAAAAGCGTTTATTACCAGGAGGTGATGAAAATTAAAAATGCTGTAGATAGTCTTACCCCCGAACAGCGCCATATTGCTGAATTCTGGGATGATAACCCTTTTAAAATGAATGTTATCGGTCACGTGATGTTTGGCAGCAAAAAATTTTCCCCTCCGGGCCATTGGATGGGAGTGATTGGCATCGCAGCAAAAAAAGCAAATTTTGATTTTCCCTCTACTGTCTATGCATATGCTATCACAAGTATTTCCTTATTTGATGCATTCATCCAGTGCTGGCATGTGAAATACAAGTACAATACGGTAAGACCGGAAACCGTCATCAATAAATACATTGACATGAATTGGCGGCCCTATCTGCAAACACCTGCCTTTCCTGAATATACCTGCGGACATTCCACCATTTCTTCTTCTGCAGCAGAGGCACTTACCAGTGTATTCGGTGATAACTTTTCTTATACCGATTCAACAGAGTTGGAATTCGGAATCGCTAATAGAACTTTCTCTTCTTTTAGAGCAGCAGCTATTGAAAATAATTGGGCCAGGTTTTATGGTGGACTGCATTTTCACAATTCCTGTCTAACGAGTACTGAAATTGGGAAGAATGTAGGACAGCTAATTGCAGGTCGGCTTAAGATGAAGAAGTCCTGAGATAATCACAATCAGGACCCCTGTTTATGGGTCAATTACTTCCAGTAGGTAAAATGCATAGGGCTCAATAATAAAATACTCATGATCCGGTCCTGTTTCTATCTTCTTCCCCGACCAATGATCGTAAAGTTGTTGAACGCCTTTGCCTGATTCCCGGAAAGCGTACCAGGTCAAATAAGAAGTTGTCGAACTATAATTGAATAAGCAATAAATGGTTTGTCCGGGAATTTCGCGTATGAATCCAGCTACGTGAATGTTATGTGGGGTTAGCCAACGAATGTTTCCAAGATCAGCCAATGCGGGTAATTTTTTTCTTATACGAATCAACTGTTGAGTTGCCTTGAAAATTTCTTGTCCGTCAGCATCATTTCCTTTTTCCCATTTTTCCCACTGGATAACCGGGCGGTGCATCCATCGGTTGTCATAACTTTTTCCCGGGTCACTCAGGTAACTATAGTCATTGACCGATCCTTGTTCGTCGCCATAAAATAAGATGGGGATGCCACCCAGCATAAAGCTGTTCGCCTGCATCAGCATAATTTTTCGCATGGCAATTGCACGGGCGGATGATGAATTGTCTTTTTGTGCTTTTTCCAGTCCGCAAAGTGAGGCAAGTGATCCGCTGATGCGTGCGTCTTGTGTTTTCGGGTTTACCGAGAAAAGGGCACCGGTAGCCGGGGAGTCGGGATGTACGCCGGAGTAATACTCTTTTAAAAACTTTCTGTGGGCATAAGCCTGGAATCCTGCCGATGCGATCATGCTATCGTCATATCCGAGTCCTATGTCATCATGACAACGGGTATAAGTAATCCAGGAACTGCCTATTGGTTTTTGTGCCAGCAGGGGTTGTGCTGCGAGCATTACTCTTGTGTCTCCTGTTGCAAGGGCATCCCATTGTAAAGCCATCTGTGTGGCATTGTAGGCAAAATCACATTCTCTTCCAGTGTAGAGTCCCTGACCAAAGTATTTCATGATTTCTGCAGGGGCAACGATGGCTTCACCCAACAATGCCACTCCGGGCGCAGCAACCTGTAAACATTGTTTCAGCAAACAAAGTAGTGTATGTGCTTCAGGTAAATTCTGACAGGTAGTGCCGATTTTTTTCCAAATGAAGGCAGGGGCATCAATTCTGACTATGTCTACGCCCAGGTTGGCATAAAAGAAAAGATTATCCAGCATGGCGTTGAAAACTGCCGGATTGGTATAGTTGAGATCCCACTGGTAATGATGGAAGACAGTCATTACACATTGTCTGCATTCATGGACGTAGGTGAAGTTACCGGGAGAGCTTTCCGGAAAGATCTCCGGCATAGTCGCATCCAATTGGTCAGGTACCTGCCTGTCTTCATACATATAATAGAAGTCACGATAAACAGGATCGTTGGCTTTTGCCTTCAATGCCCATTCATGGTGATGGGAAGTATGATTCAAAACAAAGTCCAGCATCAGATACATTCCCCTTTGTTCCATGTCCAGTTTCAGCGAATGAAGATCTTCCAGTGTGCCAAAACGCGGATCTATTTTTCTAAAGTCAGATACGGCATAACCTCCATCACTTTCTCCTAAAGGACTTTCGAAAATGGGCATGAGGTGAAGGAAGTTAACACCCAGGTCATTGAGGTAATCGAGGCGTTGACCAACATCTTGAATTTTGCCGGCAAAGCGATCTACATACAAGCTCATGCCTACGATTTCCTGACTAAGGTGCCAGTTTCCCTTGTTCAGTTTTTCCCGATCATTTTTCTTCAACGCCTCTCTTCTGTTCTGGTGCGCAAGTACAATCGTAGTGATGAGTTGTTTGAATTGCTGATCTCTGTGCGGATGCGCCCCATAGATGGACAAGAATAGAGACTCAATGGCTGCTGCATTGGCAATCAGTCGGGTATAAAAAGCCTGGTAGTCGGCATCTTTGTTGGCTACCAGTTCATTGGCAATTTCTGCAATGCGTGCGTGAAGAGAATGTTGGTACACAGTAATAGGTTCTATTGAAGAATTGCTTGATTTAAATGTCGAAATGCCTCCATGGCTCCTAAGAATTCACAGGTTCTTGCGCCGGCTTTATAGGCTTTTGCAACGATTGATTTCCATTCGCTGAAATTTAATTGCCTCCGTGCTTCCTGTGGATATTGACTCAATTGAAAGAGAACAGCTCCGACAAAAGCATCTCCCGCACCCGTAGTGTCAACCGGCTGTACTGAAATACTGGGTACAATAGCAGTTTCTCCCTGCTTACTTACCAATGTTCCTTCCTTTCCCAGTGTGATGGCAAAAACTGCATTTGAAATAGTCGAAAGTTGTTGTGCTGCCGTGATCAGATCATGGGTTTCCGTTATCAGCATAGCTTCTTCATCACTCACTTTGAAAAAATCACAGTGTTGAAGGAAGTGCCTGCTTTGTTCGATGAAGGAGGATGTGCCCCCCGGAAATAGCAAATGCCTGTAATTGGGGTCGAAACTTGTAAAGACATTTTGTTCACGCGCCTTTTCCAATAAATCAAGATAAGACAGTTGTAGTGGTCCGGGCAGGAAGGCAGTGGCAGAGCCGAAGTGAATGATAGAATCCTGCGTGATGGTTAAATTCTGCAAGTCTTCCCTACTCAAACGGCCATCAGCTCCTCTGTTGAAAACGAAGTCTCGTTCCCCGTTTTCCATCAACGATACAAAGGCGAGGGTTGTAAAATATTCCGGGTCAGTGAGCAGCCAACGGGTATCTACGCCAAACTCTTCTAAAACATTTTTCAGGTGTTTTCCAAAAGGGTCATTCCCAACTTTGGCTGCTATACACACTTCCCCTCCCAATGCAGCGATGGCAGCCGCCACATTTGTCGGAGCGCCTCCTGCTTTTTTCAGAAAGTGATTGCCGTCTGATAAAGCAGTGCCTTTATCAGTACAAATCATGTCAATCAGGGCTTCACCAATACAGATTATGCTCATTGCTTTATAATAAGTAGATAGGTCAAAGTTATTAATGCCCTCCGGCACCTGCAACTGAATTTAATTCTTCTTCTGTAGGATTGGTCGCTTTGATGAAAATGGTGGCAACTGCTGCTACCAGCAGTAAGACGCCGGCAAAGGAAATTGCATTGCGTGGATCGTTGCCCAGGAAGTTTTTCAGGATATAGCCAAAAGTGGTGGTTTGAATGATCATCGGTATCACAATCATCATATTGATGATCCCCATGTAAACGCCATATCTTTCTTTGGGAATATCATGTACCACCATCAGGTAGGGCACGCCCATCATACTTGCCCACGCCACACCAAAAGCAGTTACGGGTAACAACAACATGTTGGGGTCATGCATTTGTGGATATGCCAG
>DAIMYK010000122.1:0-5848 GCA_036734525.1 Sediminibacterium sp.
AGGCTGATAAAAAAAGTGGTTGGCTTATTCTGACTAAGAAAGGCCAACATTCAGAAATGACCTGAACCAATACCCGGAATCCTTGATGGTTCTTAATTGTCCGGGGAAATCTACCCTTACCAGGCCAAAACGTGCTGTGAATCCATATGCCCATTCAAAGTTGTCGGTCAGTGTCCAAACCAGATACCCATCGATGGGAACTCCCTCTTGTTTCGCCCGGAAAACTGAAGAGAGATACTGCTTAAAATAACTGACACGATCTTCATCCTGAATCTTACCTTGACGAACAACATCTTTTGCAGCACAACCTCCTTCTGTAATAATAATACGTTTAACCCCTTGATAGGCAGCAATACGATGCAGCATTCGGTAGCAACTGTCAGGATTGATTTCCCAACCCAAAGTAGTATGTGGTACTTTTCTGCTTTTAGCACTAACTTCCGATGCTCCCAGATAAGGTATGAAAGGATTGTTGCGAACTGTTACGGAAAAATAATTTTGAAATCCAATGAAATCCAAATCACACTGATAGGCATCCTGGTATCTCCATGTTCGGTTGAATAGATGAAATTTCTCTACCACAGGAAAAGAATCTGTCATGGGAAAACCCATTCCTATAGCAGGCTCCAGAAAAAATCTGTTGAGTAAAATATCAGCTTTGTCTGCTGCCAAATGGTCAGCTTTTGTATTTTTAAGTGGATGGGTTTCACTAAAAGAAAAGCTGCTCCCAATAATCGCACAAGGATCTAATGTGCGTATTAGTTTAGATGCTTCAGCAGTAGCCAGTGCAGCATGATGAGCAGCTAAATAAAAAGACTTGGGTCCCATTTTTCCAGGTGCATGGAACCCGGTCATATATCCCAATGCAGTAAATGCAAATGGCTCATTCATGATGATCCAATACTTTACCTTGCCACCGTACTCTTGTAAACATAATTTGACATATTTGCAAAACCAGCGAATTACCTGGTGATTGGTCCATCCACCTTCTCGCTGTAATGCCTGAGGAAGATCCCAATGATAAAGCGTTACTACCGGAGTAATACCCAGGAGTAAACATTCATCCAACAAATCATGATAAAATTGAAGTCCTGCCTGATTGATCTTACCCGTGCCCATTGGTAAGATTCTGCTCCATGAAATAGAAAAACGAAAAGTCGTGAAACCAAGTGCCTTCACCAATAGCAAATCATCTTTGTACCTATGATAAAAGTGAGTTGCCTCTGTCGGTCTTGCTCCACCCCGAATAGCAGCAACCCGCCTGGAAAAAACATCCCAAATAGATAACCCTCGCCCATCCTCTCCGGCAGCCCCCTCATTCTGTGGAGCAGATATACCTACACCCCACAAAAAGTCATCCCCGAAATCTTTTGCCCTTATCATAGTACCTTTTGGGTGAAGGAATGGAAATCTCGCTGTTTTTATTATCACAGCCTTTAGACTTCACAATTTGATAATCTAAAATTTACAACTGATTAATCATCCCTTAAAACTCTGATAACAAGAGGTAGTCATCTTTGATAAACTACCCATTATGAACAGAAGATCAGTAGAACTGGTCGTTATCAGTGATGTACATCTAGGCACTTTTGGCTGCCATGCCCAAGAACTCATTCAATACTTACGAAGTATTCATCCGAAAACATTGGTGTTGAACGGGGACATCGTAGACATCTGGCAATTCAGTAAACGATATTTTCCTCAGTCACACATGCAGGTAATCAAAGAGATTTTCAGTCTGCTGTCATTGGGAACCAGGGTTGTGTACATCACCGGCAATCATGATGAAATTATGCGTCGCTACAGTGATCTCACCATCGGCCAACTGGAACTAACCGATAAATTGATTCTAGAATTAGATGGAAAGATTACCTGGATTTTTCATGGAGATGTATTTGACCGAACTACTCGAGGGTCTGCTAAAATTATTGCCAAACTGGGCGGGTATGGCTATGATATGCTAATACTCCTTAACCGGGCCATAAACCACTTAATGAATCTGCTTGGTAAAGAAAAAATGAGTCTTAGCAAGCAGGTAAAAAATGGAGTAAAAAAAGCCGTATCCTGGATAAATAATTTTGAGCAGACTGCCGCAGAACTCGCGATTGAAAACAAGTATGACTTCGTAATCTGCGGACACATTCATCAACCGCAGCAGCGGGAAATCACTACTGAAAAAGGTTCCGTCACCTATCTCAACAGTGGCGACTGGATAGAAAATCTCACTTCACTGGAATACGAAGCGGGCAAATGGAGCATCTACCACTACGATGAAACCGCCATGCCAACAATGGAAAAAAGAACAAAAGTTGTTCCATTAAGTAAGGTATTATCCGTGGAAAGTTTAGTATCTCAACATATAGCATTCAGCGCTTCAGGAAAAAGATAAATCAATTATTATGAAAATTTTGTACGCAGTTCAGGCCACAGGAAACGGACATATTGCCAGAGCAATAGAAATTCTTCCTTATCTGCGAAAATATGGTGAAGTAGATGTTTTTCTTAGCGGCAGCAACAGTCATCTTCAAGTTGACCTACCCGTTCAATTCAGAAGCCGCGGATTGAGCCTGTTTTATAGTCCACAAGGCAAGTTGGATTACTGGAAGATCGGAAAAGAAATTCAACTAACGACAGCAATCAAAGAAGCAATGGAATTGCCTGTTCAGAATTATGATCTGGTAATCAATGATTTTGAGAGCATTACTTCTCTTGCCTGTAGATTGAAAAAGAAAGCGAGCATTGGCTTCGGTCATCAAGCCAGTTTTCAAAGTCCATTAACTCCCCGTCCAACTAAAAAAGACCTTATGGGGGAAATGATTTTAAAATACTATGGCTGGGCCCAGCAATATGTCGGACTTCATTTTGAATCTTACGATGAAAACATTTTCAACCCAATCATAAAAGAAAGAATATTAAAAGCAACACCGGGAAACGATGGACATATAACTGTATATCTTCCGCATTATGGAATAGAAGTTTTACAGCAAGAATTTTCTCTCCATCGGGACGTTCAATTCCAAATTTTCTCCCCGCATATCAAACAACCCTACTCTGCAAGCAATTGTCGGTTTTATCCTGTAAGCAATGAGGCATTCACCAATAGCATGATCAATAGTGCTGGTGTGATCACCGGAGCGGGATTTGAAACTCCTTCTGAAGCGCTTTATATGGGCAAGAAGTTAATGGTCTTACCCATACGAGGTCAATATGAACAACTTTGTAATGCAGCGGCGCTGGAGAAAAAAGGTATTTCGGTTGTTCCAAAGATTAACCACCTGTTTCACAACCAACTTAGTCAATGGCTAAATACTAAACCTGCTGAAACACTCACTTTATATCACAGCACCGACCAATTGGTAAGAATGGTTGTCGAAAATGGTGTTGCTATTAATAATAAGTATTGTGATAGCTCATTAACTCCTCTAACTGCGGGCATATAAACTTGTCTTTTTATCTTTTGCTTCTCACTTGAGCAATAAAATAATTGTTGCTAAAGATTTATCATGCGAAAGATTCGCTACCTTAACCATCCTAATTTATTGTATGGGCATATCTCGATATCTCACCCTTTTAATATTTATCAGCCAGGTTCAGTTACTACCTGCACAAACTTTACCTGAGCTGGAAGCCAACAGAATTCTACTCCCCAACGGCTGGCAATTGACCCCGGTTGGTACCAGCCTGCCCCTGGGTGATCTTCCTTTGAACATGGCTATTTCTCATAACCAGCAATGGATGGCAGTGACCAATAACGGACAAAGCAAGCAAAGCATACAACTGATCAATTTACAGTCCCGTAAAATTGCACATACGGTTGAAATAGAGAAAGCCTGGCTGGGACTACGCTTCAGTGCTGATGACCGTCTATTGTATGTATCCGGTGGCAATGACAACCGCATCATCCGCTATAGCATAGAGCAACAACAACTACAATTCAGGGATAGCATTATTCTCGGACCCTCCTGGCCGGAAAAAATATCTGTTGCAGGTTTAGATGTTGATGATAAGCGTCAATTACTCTATACGGTCACCAAAGAAAACAATTCTCTTTACGTAGTCGATCTGCGAACAAAAAAAATGCTACGGCGCATACAACTTCCTGCTGAAAATTATACCTGTTTGCTTTCTCCCGATAAAAAAGAACTCTACATCAGTTCCTGGGGCAGTGCGCAACTGCTTGTTTATCACACACAACTCAACAAACTCATTGCAACAATTCCCGTAGGCAGCAATCCCAATGATTTGTGCCTCACAAAAAATGGTCGTTTTCTTTATGTAGCTAATGCCAATGACAACAGCGTCTCGATTGTTGATGTTAAAAAAAGAAAGGTACTGGAAACAATCGTCGCATCGCTATTTGCAGATGCCCCAACCGGCTCGACCACCAATAGTGTTGCCCTCAGCAGTGATGAAAAAACACTCTATATAGCCAATGCCGACAATAACTGTCTGGCAGTTTTTGATGTATCAGTACCCGGCAACAGCAGTTCTGTTGGCTTCATCCCCGTCGGCTGGTATCCCACCTGCGTCAGAACAGCAGGCAACAATATCTATGTGAGCAATGGCAAGGGCTATACATCACTAGCCAATCCAAATGGACCACAGCCCATCAGCAAAAAAATTAGCTTATCCTTTCAGCAAGGTGATACCAGTCATGCTACAGAAGTACAGTATATCGGAGGTTTATTCAAGGGTACACTCAGCATCATTCCTACACCCAACTCCGACCAAATCAACATCTTCACTAAAGCCGTTTATCGCAATAGTCCCTACAGCAAGAACAGAGAGCGCATCACTTCCGGCGAAGCCGGCAACCCCATTCCCCGAAAGCCCGGCGACACTACTCCCATTCGATATGTATTCTACATTGTAAAAGAAAACCGCACCTACGATCAGGTGCTGGGGGATATACCCGAAGGAAATGGAGACACCAGTCTATGCTTATTTGGTGAAAAAATAACCCCTAACCAGCATGCTCTTGCCCGTGAATTTGTTTTACTGGACAATTTCTATGTTGATGGTGAAGTAAGTGCAGACGGTCATAACTGGAGTTTTGGTGCCTATGCTACCGACTATCTGGAAAAAACATGGGTAACCAGTTACGGTGGAAGAGGAGGCAATTACGATGCTGAAGGAAACCGTGCCATTGCCAACAATAAGAAAGGATTCATATGGGACTACTGCCAACGTGCGGGCATCAGTTACCGAACCTATGGAGAATTTGCAGATGATTATAAACCTAACATTCCTTCACTTGCCGGCCAATTTTGTCCCTATTACCCCAGTTGGGATGAAAGTGTGCGCGATACCACCCGCGTGAACCAATGGAAAAGAGATTTCGATTCATTGCTTGCCATCAATGCTGTACCCCGCTTAAGTACACTGCGACTGATCAATGACCATACAGAGGGATTGAGAAAGGGGAAGCCCACTCCTTTTGCACATGTTGCCGACAACGACCATGCGGTGGGTATGTTCATTGAACACCTCAGCAAAAGTAAAATCTGGAAGGAATCGGTAGTTTTTATTTTGGAAGATGATGCACAGGATGGTCCCGACCATGTGGATGCCCATCGCAGCACTGCTTATGTAGCCGGTGGCTTTGTAAAAAGGAATTATGTCGATCATACGATGTACACTACTTCCTCCATGCTCAGAACCATTGAACTGATTTTGGGATTAGAACCGATGAGTCAATACGATGCCGCAGCAGAGCCCATGTGGCGTTGTTTTACTTCCCAACCAAACTTTACTCCCTTTACCACCCGCGCATTTCAAGTAGACATCAATGAGAAAAACAAGGTGGAGAATGCATGGCAGAGGATCAGTGAAAAACTTGATTTCTCTA
>DAIMYK010000123.1:0-5808 GCA_036734525.1 Sediminibacterium sp.
AAAGTGAGCATAAACATAAAATTCCCCTTCGGGAGTCATCAAAACATCTTTTTGCGCAGAATAGTTTCCATGGAGCACATAATTTCCATAGAACATAAAGATCTTAAAGCTAGTGACACCCCACTTATCGAGCAGCAACTCAATCTCATCGATATGGCTATACTGGATAGGCGCAATATGATAGGCATAGTCCACGTAATAATGATTCCGGGATATATCGAGAACCTCCGGATAAAAACTTGCGTACGGACCTGTCTTATTCAAGTAATATTTCCCGGTTCGCATATAATTTAGAGAACTGGTTACTCCACCCGATGCTGCTGCCCGGCTCTCCGTCAAAGCATCTTCTGCTAGCGGATTGTAAATACCCGTATGCATGTGCGCATCCACTAGTCCCGGAAATGCCAATTGACCTTTTCCATCATATAACTGGCGAGCCTGATCAGCAGGTATGGAAGAGGCGATCTGCTCGATTTTTCCTTTACTGATGGCGATGTCTGCGTGAAATGTGCCCTCATCCTCGGGCTGTACCACCTTGACATTTTTTATGATTAAATCATACATAGAAAAAAATTTATGCAGTGATGATATTTTTTGTTTTTAGGTCATCGATCTCATTTGCAGTCAATCCCAAATTGGTCAGTACCTCATAGGTATGTTCACCAACACGAGGTGGTTGAAGGCGCAAAGAGATATCAGCATCTTCATATCCGATCGGTGTCTTGGGCAAACGGGCATGCATTCCATTGGTCAGTTGAACATCCAGAAGGGCACCACTTTTATTCAGGTGTTCATCGGTAAAAAGGTCTTCGGTCTTTGCAATAGGAGCATAGGTGATTTCTGCCTGATCACATTTTTGTAATACTTCCTGCAGAGAATATGTGGCTATCATTTTTTCTACTTCCGGCTGGAACCATTCTTTGGCTTCCACTCTTTGGTTATTGGTCTGGAGTCGTTCATCATTCAGCCAATCCTGCCGTTGAAAAACATCACAAAATCTTTTCCAGTGTTTTTCACTGATGATACCTATGAAAACTTGTTGATGGTCAGATGTCGCATAAATCCGGTAGATGCTCCAAGGACTTAATCGGGCCGGCATAGGAGGAACAGGCTGTTGTGTCAACGCACTTAGTGCCATGTGCTGACCCATTACAAAGGCAGTTGTTTCGAATAGTCCGGCCTTCACTAATTTTCCCTTCCCTGTTTGCTCCCTTTCGTACAGAGCCAGTAAGACGCCCATACAGCCAAACATGCCACCGGTAATATCAACTATGGAAGTTCCTGCCCTCAGCGGATCACCCGGCCTTCCGGTCATATAAGCCAACCCGCCCATCATTTGTACTACTTCATCCATGGCATGTCGTTTTTCGTAAGGTCCCGGCATGAACCCTTTGAGCGAGCAATAAATGAGACGTGGATTTATTTTTTTCAATTGCTTGTATCCATAGAATAGGCGATCCATGGTTCCCGGACCAAAATTTTCTATGAGTATGTCAGCTTTTTCAACTAATTGATAGATGATTTCTTTGCCTTCAGAAGATTTGATATCAATAGCAAGGCTCTTCTTATTTCGGTTATAACAGGAAAAAAATCCTTGTCCAAATCCTTTCAGTGAACGGGTAGTATCGCCTTCTACAGGTTATATTTGAATTACTTCAGCCCCAAGGTCAGCGAGTATCAATCCTGCAGAAGGACCCATCACGGCATGAGTAAACTCAAGAACACGAATATTTTGTAGTGGTAAACTCATCAGAGAATAAAATCTTTGTGTTTTTTTAAATAAGGCACCAATCCTCCTTCCTGCATAATGTTCAGCATAACAGGTGTCTAGGGTGTTGCCTTATAAACTTCCTGACGTGTATGATTCACTACCTTCCCTTCAGCCAGATCAAATGAAATCTCATCCCCCATTTGTATCCTATGTTGCGGAACCTCCAGCACTGGTAGTCCGATATTAATGGCATTGCGAAAAAAAATGCGGGCAAAAAAACGAGCAATGACCAGTGACACACCTGCGGTTTTCAATGCCAGCGGTGCCTGTTCCCGCGATGAACCACAACCGAAATTGTCACCTGCAGCAATCAGATCACCGGATTGAAAACGAGAAACAAATGCCGGATCCAGGTCTTCCATCACATGTGCTGCCAGCGTTGATAAATCAAGCGTCTTGGTATATTTTCCCGGGATGATCCGGTCGGTATCGATATTGTCACCATATACATGTGCCTTTGCCATGTCATTCAGATTGAGTAGGTAATGTAATTTTCCCGTGCAAAACACTGGCAGCGACAGTGGCAGGACTAGCCAGGTATATTTCACTGCGGGGGTTACCCATGCGGCCTTGAAAATTTCTGTTGGCAGCACTGATAACGACTTCCCCATCTCCCGGCACACCATCATGTGTTCCCACGCAAGGGCCACAGCCGCTATTAATGATGGAGGCACCGGCTTCAATTAAAATTTGCAGGGTGCCGTCCTGCATAGCATCCAGCAATACCTGGCGACTTGCGGGTGCAATAACCAGTCGTACCCCGGTAGGAATTTTTTTATTTTTCAGAATTGCAGCAGCCGACTGCAAATCATTCAATCTGCCATTGGTGCAGGTTCCGATGAACCCATACGTGACAGGAATACCCGCATAAGCTGCAACGTCGTGAACATCATCGGGAGAATGTGGTATTGCCAGACGTGGATGAAGAGAAGCAGTATCTATATCAAGTACGCGTGTATATACTGCTTCCTTATCTGCAAAAACAGGTTCAAAATTATAAGGAAGCTGAAGACCCTCCGGTGAAACAATTCCTGTCTTTGCTCCCATTTCTGCTACCATATTACAGAGCACCATCCGATCGGATAAACTTAGGTGATGCAAGAGTTCCCCATGGTATTCTACAGATTGATAAGTTGCACCACTGATGGTAAGCTGCTTCACAACTTCCAACACAATATCTTTGGCTGATACGCCCGGTTGTAGCCGATGTCCATGAAGGTTCACGCGTATACTGGAAGGAACTTTCAGCCAGATTTTTCCGGTTAACATTACAGCAGCTAAATCTGTACTTCCCACCCCACAGGCCAATGCATTGAGTGCACCATAAGTGGGTGTATGACTATCTGCCCCCATGAAAATATCGCCGGGTTTAACCCTGTGATGATCAACCATCACCTGATGGCAGATACCACTTCCTATATCATAAAAATGACAACCAGTTTCAGCGGCAAAAGATCTCATCATCCGGTGAAGATTCGCAATGCGTTCATTCGGAGCAGGAGCTGCATGGTCAATGATCAAATGAAACCGATCCGGATTAGCAAGTCGTTCTCCGCCCATTTCCCTGAAAGCCTGAATGGCCAATGGGGCTGTGGTATCGGTAGCCATTGCCCCATCTACCGGAACCACACACAATTCCCCGGCATACACCGGCTTACCTGCATGTTTGGACAATATTTTTTCTGCAATCGTCTGAGGTAGCATGATGGTTAATTCAGTCGAAAATTATTTTGTAATAACAGAGAATACATCAATCCAGGTAGAGGTGCTCCCAACCAATCTTGCATATCGCGGCTGATGGCTGCCACCTTTTGAAGATCAATACCGGTGGTGTATCCCATTTGATGCAGCATGTGAACGGAGTCTTCAGTCGCAATATTTCCGGTGGCTCCCTCGATAAATGGACATCCCCCCAAACCACCAAAAGCAGTATCAAATTGTTTGATACCCGTTTCAAGAGCCGCCACAAGATTTGCATACCCCTTGTTCTCAGTATTGTGCAGATGAAGTGTGATAGGCACATCACCGCAAATTTCAATTAGACGGGGAAGCATTCTCTTCATCTGAAGTGGATTACCCATGCCGGTTGAATCAGCAAAAGCCATTTCCTGTACACCACAGTCCAGGTGGTGTTTGGTCATGTCATAAATTATTTCCTCACTGATGGCTCCTTCATAACGACACCCAAAAACACATTGCAGTCCTCCCCTGACAACCAACTGATGTTGTCTGGCAAGGGCTGTCATTTCCCTGAATTCTTGTTGCGCATCTTTCAGCGATTTATTGGCATTTTTCCTGCTGTGTGTATCACTGGCAGAAATTGATGCTGCCACATATTGTATTCCTGCGCTTACTGCCCTTTCTACCCCTTTGTTATTCAATACCAGAGCACTAAACTCAACGCCTTTTTCCGGAGAAAGGGAAGCACACAACTGTTCTGCATCAGCCATAGCAGGTACCCATTTGGGATGAACAAAACTCGTTACCTGAATTCTGCGCAGACCTGCATCCACCAGCCGACGAATGAAATCCAGTTTCATTTCCAGTGGCAAAACACGGGGTAAATTCTGGAGTCCATCTCTCAGTCCCTGTTCTTCAATGATGATTGAATTGGAATTCATATATTTAGTTAATGAAGTTAACTAATTTTCAACAACCTCCGGCTTATTTTAAAGGTTTTTATTATTTGGCCTTACTGGTATTCATGCTATTATCGAGTGAATGGCTGACGGCACAAAATTTGTCATCTCAGCGCGATCTTACTGAACCCGGTAGTACTCCGGAAGAAGCGCTTTGTGGGCCTGTTGAAATCATTACCCTTTGTACCAACCAACCGGATAGTCTGGTGATATTTTTTGAACAAGGCTGGGGACTGAGAAAGCGGGGTCCCTTCACAATCAGCGCAAGAAGAAAAAAGATGCTTGCTGAAAAATGGCAACTTCCGAGCCAGGCAAATTTTCAGCTGATGTATTTTGACAGACCTTCAGCACCCGGAACAATACTTCTGCGGGTAATCATCTTGAAACAGGAAGTCTCACTGATAAGAAGTACATATGGACCTGAGGAGAACGGACCCTTTACCATTGGATTTCCCAACGCCAGGCAAGAGGAAGTACATAGCAAAATGCTTTCAATGGGATATAATACTCTCGCTCCTATGCAGGCAGCACTTCTGAGCAAACCCGATGGAACTAAATACAAATACCTGGAAACAATTTATAAAGGACCCGAATGGATACATGCTGTTGGGATTGAAAGAGGAAACGGGATGCCCCAATTAAGTAATATAGATTCATTGACCGGCCTGGGCGGTCCGGCATATAGCGCCATGAATGTAACGGGCATGAGTGATACCATGATTTCTTTTCTTACCAATATACTGGGATATGAATTACGAAGAGACCAGGTATGGACAACCGGCAATGGATCGGCCCTGGGACTTCCCGCCGGCATGCCTTTTCGTTTTGTAATCGCCTATGCAAAGGGAGCCAGGAGTGGACATTTACTTTTGATGGATTTTAAAAACAAACAATCCATCCCTTCCACCCACCCACCCCATTTACCTTATCGGGGAATTGGCATGTTCAGTGTGACTACAGACCAAATAGAGGAAGTGCTGACACGTGCCGTTCAAGCGGGCATTCGAGTGCTTTCACCACCCCAATTCTCACGGGAACCAGGGAGGGGTAATTTCAAAAGCATGATCCTACTTGCCCCTAACCAAGTTTACTTTGAAGTAATGGAAAGGAAAAAATAACGGCACTAGAAATCTTTTCAATTGTCTAATCAGTATATTTATAGACAGTTCCCCCTTATGAAAAAGATTCCTTCTTTTATTGAACAACATTTACAGGAAGAAATGATTCTTTCACCCGAACAGATTCAATTCTACCGGAACAATCGGTACATCAAAATTCGGGAAGTCCTCAATCAAGCTACCCTTGATTATTTCAACGGAGTAATTACAAACCGCCTGGAAAAGTTTCGTGAAGAAAAAGTTGACCCACTGGAAAAACGAGATACTTATGGAAAAGCAT
>DAIMYK010000124.1:0-5802 GCA_036734525.1 Sediminibacterium sp.
GAATAGAAAAGTTACCTGATTCGTGGAGTTAGTTTTTCTACCACATTATGTTATCACCATAGAATATATTTTGACTTCAATAAAAATAAATTCGGAAATCGTTTTTTTGTACAACCACAGCGTGTTCGGCTTTTTTTCGATGGTGTAAGATGGATGGACATACAATGGCAAAAACACCGCGTCAACCAACCTATTGATGACAAGGTATTTTTATTGGCAAAGCAATGAATATGAAAAGTAAGAAGAGATCACTAACATTCGATGCCATAGAACTAAGCATTCTCTGGAGCCGTCTCATTTCATTGGTAGATGAAGCAGGCACTACCTTGCAAAGAACTGCATTCTCGTCTGTTACCCGCGAAAGTGCTGATTTCGCTGTAGTGCTAATGGATACTAAGGGTCAGTCTCTCGCGCAAAGCAGTGTCAGTGTTCCTTCTTTTTTGGGTGTAATGCCTTTTCTGGTAAAAGCGTTGATTAAAGATCATTTTCCTCTTCACACCTGGAAAGAAGGGGATGTCGTAATTACCAATGATCCGTGGTTGTGTGCCGGACATAAGCCTGATATCGGAATTGTTACGCCCATCTTTCGCAAAAGTAAATTGATAGGATTCATAGGATGTATTGCTCACTCCCCCGACATAGGTGGTACACTATGGGGAGCAGGAGCCCGTGATTTTTATGAGGAAGGTTTATACTTGCCTCCCATGAAACTTTTTGATGCAGGGGTCAGGAATGAAACCATATTCTTGTTGATTGCTTCTAATGTAAGGGCCTCCCGTCAAACCATCGGGGATATACTGGCACAGGTAGCAGCGAATGACCAGGGTATCCGTGGCTTACACAGAATGATGGATGAAAACAACCTGGATACAATTGATGAGTTGGGGGCAAGTATCATTCAATCTTCTGAGAAGGCCATGAGAGAAGCCATCCGCAAAGCTCCGGACGGCGTTTATAAGTCAGTTTATCACGCTGATGGCGATGGAATCAAGGAACCTATACAGTTCGTTTGCACATTGACCATCCGGGGAGATGAAATCGAAGTGGACTATGATGGCACCTCGCCTGCCCATTCCCTTGCAATCAACGCGGTATTGAATTATGTATTTGCTTATACAGCATATCCGATCAAATGTGTTTTTAGTCCTGAGGTTCCCAATAATGAGGGCAGCTTCCGTCCCATACGGGTAACTGCTCCGGAAGGATGTCTCCTCAATGCTAAAAAACCATCTCCCCTGGGTGCACGCAATGTAACAGGGAACTTATTGCATGGTCCTGTTATGAAGGCGCTGTCGCAGGCAGTTCCTGACCAGGTGCAGGCAGATTGCGGTGCCGCGGTGTGGGTGATGGTTTTGAGTGGTCGCAGAAGTGATGGATCTGAATATGTAGAATATTTATTCCTTGCAGGTGGATATGGAGGAAGAAAAGGATTAGCAGGTCCACCAACACTTTGCTATCCGACCAATGTTGCCAATGTGCCCATTGAAGTCTTTGAACATGATGCTCCCGTACTTGTGACGGAGAAAAGTCTTATCAGAGGCAGTGGCGGAAGCGGTAAATATCCCGGAGGAGATGGTCAGCGATTTGCCTACAGAAATATTGGTAACCTGCCGATTCATATTAGTAATGTGACCGAAAAAATAAATCACCAGGCATATGGATTATTAGGCGGATCCTCCGGAAAAAAAGGAAATTTATACGTGAGAACAGCGGCAGGCAAAAAAAGATTCACGCCACCCAAAGGACATGACTATCTGCAACCCGGTGAAGAACTGGTGATGGAATTACCCGGTGGTGGTGGATATGGCAGGCCAAAAGGATAATTTTGTTTAAATTGTAAAAAACCAACAACATGTCTTATCAGTTACCCCCTGTATGGACAAAATTGCAGCAGCATGCTGTGTTCCCTGAGTTCAATCATGATGAAAGAGCACGGTATAATTTTCTGGCTAACCTGAACCGTTTCGTCAGCACAGTGATTGCGCCAGGCAATAAGCTGGCGTATGAGAGAAGAGTCGAACCTAACTTTAAAAAAGAACATGGACGTGGTTTTGCTGACAGATTTGAAGTAGGTGAAGCCATGAAGCAAGATCCTGTCTATCAAATGTGGGCTGCGCTGCGCAGAAGTACCATGGAAATGCGGCAGCAAAACGGAAGGGCGGTGGTTTTGCGTCAGGCAAATCAACTGGCCGCTAAGGTTGCAGAAGAATTGAAGGGTACCGATATCCTTCAACTGAAAGATGATTTCCGGGTACCACCTTATCTCACCCATGTTGACAATCATTTGATGCCCGGCAGTTATCATACTCAATATTTCCCGGGAGATGTTTCCAATGCTGCTAACTATGATAGTGGTTTATTTGTGACCAGTGGAGGTATGTTGGGTAGTCTCACCGACGGCGGTGGTCGTGCTATTGCCGCATGGGTGAAAGAAACATATCCGGACTTTCATCCCAAAAAAATTCTTGACATTGGTTGTGGGTTAGGTCATAATACATTACCCATAGCCCTGGCCTTTCCAGAAGCAGAGGTGATTGGTATCGATGCAGGGGCACCCATGTTGCGGTATGGTGCAGCCAGAGCTCACGCACTGGGTATTCATAATGTTAAGTTCATTCAGGCAGATGCTGCCAATATGAAAGAATTCTCAGATGAAAGCTTTGACTGGGTGCAGACTACCATGTTCCTCCACGAAACCGGAGGAAAATCTATCCATACAATTTTTGGAGAAATTAAAAGAGTGCTGAAAAATGGCGGACTCAACCTGCATATTGAGCAACCGCAATATACTCCTGAGATGAGCATGTATGAACAATTCATGCGAGACTGGGATGCATATTATAACGCTGAGCCTTATTGGGGACACATGCATGATCTCGAACCTGCTGACCTGATGGTAGAGGCCGGCGTGCCCAAAGATAAATTCATGCAGGTAGGCGTGAAGGCCATCAATGACCTGGATAAAAAGAAGCAGGACGGAAAGGTGACGGAAGATTATGGTCGAAGTCCCATCTGGAATGTTTTTGGCGGATGGAAATCAGCAGGTAAATAAATATTGAACAATCTATAATTGGATCTTATGAAAACAGAATTAAGTGGATCTCACGCGGGGGGTTCCGTTCCTGAAACATCAGCAGCTGATGCTGTAAACGATATTGTAATGGCAGGAAATAAGAGCAAAGGAGGGCGCCCTTATTTCCTGGAAGATCCTGCAGTAGAAAGAGTTTTAAATATCAGCATGGCAATTGCTGCTGATCTCGCGGTTTTGCATGAAAGACTCGATACCATTGAAAGATTGTTAGAGGCAAAGGGTCATCTGAAAAGAGCCGAAATTGAAGCATATGTACCCGATGATGCTGCCGCAGAAGAGAGACAAGCCTGGCATGCACGCTTCAGCGCCCGCATTCTCCGCATTGTTCAGCAGGAAGTAGAGGCAGTAGCCAACCCGGAAAACAATGTACCTATGCGAACTATTGCAGATGAGATCAATGAAATGTAATTCCCCATTTAAACCCTAAGCGGAAATTCATAAAGTGTTATATGCAGTCAGCTATTGCTACCGTTAACGAGCATTATCAGGTTATCATTGAAAAAGATTTGAAGGGAATATTGGCAAAATATGTTGCCGACGAAGATACTTATGTCGTATTGGAAGGACCCAGACTTACTTCAAAAGGCTACACCAAAATAAGCAAGGGGTGGGGAGATTTTTGCTTATCACCCATAGAGCTGACTTCCATTGAGTGGACAGAAGGTCCGTTTGCTGAAGAGACAGCGGAGATGGCCTGGGTAAGTGGCATCATAAGGTTACAGGTTAGAATAAATGACCGGACTTTTGATAATGTTTTCAGAGCTAGTTTTGTGCTCGTTCGAAAAGAAGACCAGTGGCAAATACATCATGAACATGTATCTGTTGTACATCCGGATCCTTATGGTATCGGTGACTGGCTAAAGCAAACCACACCCACCCCGGAAGCTTCCTAACTCTCAACAATATGAATGAGCAAATATCTAGAAAAGCCATTATTGGTGTTGTAGTATCTGCACTGGGCTTTTTTGTTGATTTGTATGATATCATCATTTTTAGTGCAGAGCGGGTAGATAGTTTTCGGTCATTGGCTATACCGGAGGCTGAGTGGCCCATACATACCCGAAATATCTTAAATGCTCAAATGCTAGGAATGCTCATCGGTGGTTTTCTCTGGGGAACAATCGGTGATAAAATGGGCCGCCTGAAAGTACTATTCGGATCAATTCTGATGTACAGCGCCTTTACCTTATTGAATGCGTTCGTTAAAGATGTAGATAGTTATATGTGGTGTAGATTTCTGGCCGGCCTGGGGTTGGCAGGAGAATTAGGAGCGGGCATTACATTGGTCAGCGAACAAATGCCGGGTAAATACAGGGGCATAGCCGTTGCCATGGTAGGAGGCATTGGTATGTTCGGAGCCGTAACGGCAGGGATCATTGCCACGTTTTTTAGTTGGCAAACAAGTTTTATTATTGGAGGAATACTTGGTGTAGTTTTGTTGTTGCTTCGATTCAGTGTAGTGGAGAGCGGACTCTTTACCGGTATGGAATCTAAGGAAGTGGCCAAAGGAGATTTCGGAATTATTTTGAGAAGCAGAAAAAGAGCCTGGAGATTTGTTTGCGTGTTATTGGTGGGTATGCCGGGTTGGTTTGCTACAGGTGTTCTGATCACCTTTACCAGAGAAATCGCAGGTAGCATGGGTATGTCAACCTTACCGGTCGCAGCAACTGTTATTTCATTCAATTTTCTGGGATTTGCCTTTGGCGATCCACTTTGTGGACTACTCAGCCAGTACCTGAAAAGCAGAAAAAAAGCCATTTTTATTTTTTTGGCTTCCTATAGTTTTTTCATCGCCTTGTTTTTCCTTTTCGCCAGACATTCACTGTTTCTTTATTATCTGTTCTTTGCTTTTATGGGACTCAGTGTTGGATTTACCATAATGCTTTTGACACTTACGGCAGAGCAATTTGGAACCAATATCAGAACATTGGTTACCAGTTCTGCCCTGAACCTGATCCGGGGGTGGGTTATACCGCTGAGTTTTGCCTTTCAATGGGTCGCGGCATGGTTCAATGGAAATTATTACTACAGCGCTATTGTAATCGCTGCGGCTGCCTTAGCTATTGCTTTTTTTGCACTATCGCAGTTAGAGGAAACCTATCATAAGAATCTCGATTTCTATGAATAACATGCCCCCAGGAATTCTTTATATCTGACCTGTTATATCCCTATTCAATCAAGCCACATTCTTCCCGGAATATCAATCGCGTTGGTAATATTTCCGTGTAAATGCATCCATAAGTAAGAAGGAAAGTATGGCATCTTCCGCAGAACACGGATTGGGCCCATTACCTAAAAAGTATTGGGTTACCTTTTCTATCATGGGCTGCTGAATGTGTTTTGGGGGTGTAAAATCAATTCTTTCTTCCCTTGAATTCAATTGTATCGATAGATCATGGCCAAATGTTGAAAAGATCATTTTCCCTGAAGTGCCTGTTATTTCAAACACATCTTCTCTTATGGTGTCGGGTGCACAAAAACACAATTCTCCCGAAAAATTAATTTCATTGGGCAGCCTTGCGACCCCGGATACTGTGTCTTCAGCTTCATAAAGACCGGCCTGATTGGTGGCCATTCCTTGGTAATCTATAGCCTGACCAAAGAAATAGATGAGCAGGTCTAATTGATGGGGTGCCAGATCAAAAAAAATGCCGCCACCTGAAATTGCCGGAATAATTCGCCAGTTGCTTTCCCCTCGGCTCGCTACATCC
>DAIMYK010000125.1:0-300 GCA_036734525.1 Sediminibacterium sp.
AATACAGGCCGTGAATAATTTTACTTTCCATCGTTGAGGGATGAATCTCTTTAAGGGAAATACCTCCGCAGGTAACAAATTCTTCCTTGAATGTGGTCTTGCCTTTGAATTCCAGATCTGTGTTCAATAAAATTGTAATGAGCTGATTTTGTTCCTTAGAGGTAAGTTCAGCCCAGGTTCTTATTTCCGGAATTCCTGCTTTCGTCAATAAATATTGCCATACTCTGGCTGGAAGTGTAAAGGGACAACGCAAGAACAATTTTTGTCCGCCATATTGTTTTCTCCAATCCTGCCATTGTG
>DAIMYK010000125.1:310-5608 GCA_036734525.1 Sediminibacterium sp.
AGCGTTGCAGAAAGCAACGATTCTCGCAATGCCTCTCTTATTACTGCAGAAATGTGGGTATCCAGTTAATGTATAATTTCCCGGTATACATTTTTTCTGATAATTGCCTTGCAGCGAAAGATGAAAGTCGAAGTGCAGCCGGACCACTGATTCCCCAGTGAGTAATGAGAAGTGGTCCCATTACCTGTAGTTTGGTATCCGACAATGATATTCGAACCGGATCTACTGATATGCCCATCAATTTCCGAAGATCCGGATCAGGTATATTAAAAGTAAACAAGGAAGGCACCGGGGGTTCGATGGTATGGCCCATTTTTTTTAGCCAGGAAAATTGCTCTTCTTTTGGATATCCGCCGGTAGCTACAAAAACAAAGTCAGCGGCTAATTTGCCACCAGCAGCAGTGCAAACAGTAAACTTGTTGTCTAATTCAATAGCAATCACCTCTTGGTGCAAAAGGTATTTGACCCTATATCTCTCTGCCTCACGGATAAGACAATCGACGATGGTTTGAGAGTCATTGGTAGAAGGAAACATTCTGCCATCGGGCTCTTCAACTAATTCAACACCCCGTTCCTGAAACCATTGTATCGTATTGCGGGGTCCAAACTGATGTAAAAGATTTTTCATCAACCGGGCTCCTCTGGGATATAATTTGCTCATTTCATCGACATCAAAGCAGGCATGAGTAACATTGCATCGCCCACCGCCACTGATTCGAACTTTGGATAAGAGCCGGGCTGATTTTTCCAAAATAGTAACTTCCAAATCAGGTTGTAATCTTGCTGCATTGATGGCGCAAAAAAAGCCAGCTGCGCCCCCACCAACAACTATCAAATTTTTTTTCTTCATAATCACATGCGCATGAGCGCAGCCATTTTTTCAATGCCAGACCAAAGGTTTCCCAGCAGGAGATTTTCATTTTCTGCGTGCTGGTTATTATCATAATTGGCAATTGGAACAGTAATCGGATAGGCATCTGCATATTGCCGGAACATATACAAGGGTAAACTGCCGCCCATCAGTGGTACAACCAGTATCCGGTCATTTGTATGTTGTCGAAGTGCCCGTATCACGGCCACTGCCATAGGATGGTCAATGGGTGTTTTCTGTGCATTGTAACCGGATTTTCGTTTCACCTGAATGATGCGACTATATTTTATCCTTTCTTCGTCAGTAGGTATTCCTCTTGTGATATAAAATCCCTGGTCTCTTATATGATCTTCTATCCGTTGCTGTTGTAATTGATAGTCTACTCCCGGAACCAATCTGAGATCCAGCGTAGCTGTAGCAGTAGTTGGAATAATGTTGCTTGCCAAAACTCCCGTAGCAGCACTTTGAATTCCATTGATATTCAAAGAAGGCAACAAAAGGGAAGCAGAGAGGCCGCGATTTTCAGCTTCAGCCTTACTGAAGCCAAGTGACTGTTTTAACTCATTGTCCATTACGGGAAGTGCATCCAGTGCTGCTCTCTCACCAGAGGTCAAGGGAGTTATGGAATCGTAAAAATTTTTGATCAATACCTGACCGTTCAGGTTCTTCATGGAAGCCAGAAGATGACTGAGCAGAAGTGCCGGATTGGGTGCCCAGTTTCCGTAATGTCCACTATGTAAAGGACGGTTGCTTCCATAAACTGTCAGTTCCATACCGGCATCACCCCGAACGCCTAAAAACATTTGTGGCTCACCGGAAGCATGTTCCGGACCGTCACAAATGATCCATCCATCACTTTTCAGCAAGCTCTTATGCCGGGTAAGTATCTCGGGCAAGTGGGGAGATCCGGCTTCTTCTTCCCCTTCAAAGAAAAACTTAAGGTTTAAAGTGGGTTGAATGTTCAACTGCCGAAGTGTTTGGTAGGCTTTGATAATAGCAAATACGCCTGCTTTATCATCAGCACTGCCTCGGCCGGTGATGCGCCATTCAGGCGATAGATTTGCTGCAGTTGTGAGTCCTTCTATTTGTTTGAATCCGGAAGCAGGTTTTCCCTCAACTATCAAAGGCCGGAAAGGATGCCAGCCGGGATACCAGCGTGAACTATCTACCGGCTGTCCATCATAATGGGCATAGAAGATGATAGTGCGTGTAGCGCCGGGTACATTTACTTCTCCATAAACTGCGGGAGGAACAAGAGGAGTTGAAGCAGCCAGTAACTGAACATTTTCTATACCACTACTCTGCATCAATTTCATGATGTAAGTGGTATTCAACGCCGTATGTTTATCGTCTAGTGGTGTATTGGGTATACGGACAAAGGAGAGAAATTCCTCTAACCATAGTTTTTGCTGTTGCTGACTGTAGGCTGAAATTCTTTGTGAGGGGCCTGATTGGGACAAAATTTGGTTACTCAGCAGGACAAATAAAAGAAAAGAAATCTTTTTCATTCCTTAAAGATAGGAAGCATCCTGCCAATCAATAATAAGAACTGTTCAGATTTTGATTGTTCTTTTCTGCCTGTTCAATGATGCTATAATCTGATAAAACAAGTGCTTTGTTCTTTTTTACACAAACATCGTGTTCAAAGTGAACTGCTGTTTTGCCGTCCCTGGTTCGAACTGTCCAGCCGTCATCATCTGTATAGATTTCTCTGGAGCCAAGTGTAATCATAGGCTCGATGGCAAGAACAAGGTTTTCCTTTAACCGGGGGCCAGATCCTCTTTTCCCATAGTTAGGAACCTGAGGGTCTTCGTGAAGTTGTTTTCCCAATCCATGTCCCACCAATTCCCTGACAACTCCGTAATGATGTTTTCTCTCTACATATTCTTGTATAGCAAATGAGATATCACCAATGCGGTTATTGACAATGGCTTTTTCGATACCAAGATAAAGTGACTCTTTTGTAACCTTCACTAATTCTACATCAGCCGTATCTGCCTCTCCCAGAACAAAAGTATATGCATGATCTCCATGCCATCCGTTCAAAATAACACCAATGTCAATCGATACTATATCTCCCTCTTTCAGTGGAATCTTATTAGGGAATCCATGAACGACCACATCATTTACAGAAGCACAAATATTATGAGGGTAGCCTCTATATTGAAAAAAAGAGGGGATAGCTTTATGGTCACGGATAAAAGTGTTGCATATCTGATCAATTTCAAGAGTAGTCATGCCGGGACGAAGAACCTTGGCTACTTCAGCCAAAGACCTGCTGACCAACATTGCTGATTCTTTCATCAGTAGAACTTCACTATCCGTCTTGCAAAACATCATAACATCCATGCTTATCGAAAAAAAATAAACCTGCCGGGCACTGCCTGACAGGTTATAATTTTTTACTTATTTCATTTAAATGGTTGTAGTAGTAGTTGTTCCAACCGGCTGGCGTCCTTGAATTCTTCCGCTCTTCATCAAACCATCATACTGACGCATCAGCAGATAGGTTTCGATTTGCTGCAGGGTATCAAGAATAACACCCACCATAATCAGCAGGGAGGTTCCTCCGAAGAAAGAGCTGAATCCCTGGGTCACATTCAAACGCTGAGCGAAGCCGGGCATGATGCCGACGAAAGCCAGGAAGATGGCACCGGGAAGTGTGATCTTATCCATGATGCCGCCAATGAAATCTGCAGTTGGCTGACCCGGTTTAACACCAGGTACAAATCCGTTATTTTTCTTCAGGTCTTCGGCGATTTGTTTGGGATTGAAGATTAATGCGGTGTAAAGGAAAGTGAAGCCGATTACCATCACTGCATAAATCAGCATGTACCAAAAATTACTTGGGTCATTGAAAATTCTAATGATTCCCTGTGTTGAATCCAGGTTGGTGAATGATACCAGCGTTGGAAGGAACATGATAGCCTGAGCGAAGATGATGGGCATAACACCGGCACTGTTCACTTTAATGGCAGGAATTGACGCGCACCCCCCAATTGCTTGTTGCCGACAATTTGCTTAGCGTAGTTTACAGGAATTTTACGAACACGTTGTACTAGGAGGATCAATCCCATGATTACGATTACCAGTATGGCAACTACCACCAGGAAGATCAATAGACCGCCACCACCGCGTTGTTCTTTTGTGCTGAATTCCTGGATCAATGATATAGGCAGACGGGCGAGGATACCGCCCATGATAATAATGGAAGTACCATTTCCCAGTCCTTTGTCCTGAATTTTTTCACCCAACCACATTACGAACAAAGTTCCGGCGGTCAGTGTGATGATGGTGGAGAAGGTAAAGGTTGAGCCTTCAAATCCCGGAAGGATGGCATCTCTGTAACCGGGTCCATTCAGGTAAGCAACATAGGCACCTGCCTGGAAGATGGTAACGATTACTGTGAGGTAGCGTGTCCATTCATTGATTTTCTTTCTGCCGCTATCACCATCTTTCTGAATTTTCTGGAGTGTTGGCACCAGGATGGTCATTAATTGCATGAAGATAGAGGCGGAGATGTAGGGCATGATACCCAGTGCCAGGATAGAGGCTTGAGAGAAGCCACCTCCTGCGAACATATCGAAGATACCCAGCAGTCCGGTATTGTTGGCTGTTTGTTGGGCCTGTTCAATTTTGTTAGGGTCGAGTCCGGGTAAAACGATGTGGTTACCGAGGCGATAGGTAAGAACCAATGCCAGTGTAAGTAAAATCTTATCCCTTAGCTCCTCAATGGTCCAGATATTCTTTAATGTCTGTATTAATTTTTTCACTGAATGGCTATTAATAACTTGATAAATCGCTCTCAGGTGCACTCACCGGTCAAGCAGCGGCAATTTACAATATTTTATGCGATAATCTCGATAGAACCACCGGCTGAAGTGACAGCATTCTTAGCTTTCTCACTGGCAGCATTGACTTTGAACGTCATGGCTGTTTTGAGTTCGCCATTTGCGAGCAGTTTTACGCGATCGGTCTTGCCGATGAGTCCGTTCACGTAGAGTGTTTCGGGACTAAACTCGGTAAAGCCGTATTTCTCGGTCAGCTGGGCAATTTGACCCAGATTGAATACTTTGTAGGAAATACGGTTATTATTAGTAAATCCTCTTTTAGGGATACGGCGCTGGATAGGCATCTGGCCACCTTCATGTGCCATTTTGCTTTTGTAACCGGCGCGGCTTTGACCACCCTTATTACCTTTTGTAGAAGTTCCTCCTTTACCGGAAGCTTCACCACGACCAATACGGATTGCTTTGTGTGTAGATCCTTTGGCGGGTTTCAGTGTGTGCAGTTTCATAGTCAGATGTTTGAACTTACGGGGAATCACCCCTCGCTTTAAAAAATAGTTTTATTTGTAACTTATAAAGATTACTGTACTTCTACCACCTTTACCAGGTGAGTTACTTTTTGGATCATGCCGAGTATTT
>DAIMYK010000126.1:0-5524 GCA_036734525.1 Sediminibacterium sp.
GTCTTATATCAATTAACTGCCTAACCAAATATATCGCTGCAACATTTTGTTAATCGGCAGACAGATATCTTATAACCTGAGTGTTGAAGTTCATTGCCATTTTCATCGGGAACCTGCTCATTTATTGCCGGGTACCTATATGAATGCTGAGATCATGGTCAGGAACCAGGCAGCTACCGTTGTTCCAGATGAGGCTGTCGTTCAATTCAACAACAAGAATTATGTTTTTGTACCAACAGATAGTTTGCAATTCAGCATGCGGGAAGTACAAGCCGGTATTTCTGAAAATGGTTTTACAGTAATAAGCGGAGCAGCACTGACACCGGAAACCAAAGTAGTGGTGAAAGGCAGCTATACCTTATTGATGATGCTGAAGAACAAGCAGGAAGACTGATCTATGTGTTCTGTTGCCCGTGCTATCTATCTTAGATAGCCGAGTATTTTCAGCATGCTTTGAGAAGTCTGTTCCTTGGCATATAGCCAATCGATCAACTTACCATTCTTATCATATTCAACGATAACATGTTTCGGTGAGGGTATCAAACAGTGTTTAATTCCTCCATAACCGCTGATCTGATCCTGGTAGGCACCCGTATGAAAAAAGCCAATGTAGAGTGGGTCCTTGTTCTCAATATCTTCCGGATTCGCTGACTTCAATTTGGGAAGGAAAACTTCGTTGATGTGTTCTTCTGAATCATAATAGTCGTGACTGTCGCAGGTCATACCGCCCAGAACAACCCGCTGGTATTCATTTTCCCATTTATTGATGGGCAACATGAGAAACTTTTCACCAATGCCCCAGGTATCCGGCAAGGTAGTGATGAAAGAAGAATCAATCATGTACCAACATTCCCTGTCATTCTGAATTTTTTGTCCCGCTACGCTGTAAATATGAGCCATGCTCTCTCCTACCGTAAAGCTGCCGAATTCAGTATAAATATTGGGCATGGGAACCTTGGCTTTTTTACATGCCTTCTTGATGTTGCTGATGATCTCATTGATCATGAACTGATAATCATATTCAAATCCAAGGGAATGTTTGATCGGGAAACCTCCACCGATGTTGATGGAATCCAATTCGGGGCAGATCTTCTTCAGCTGACAATACAGGTTGATGATTTTATTAAACTCCGACCAATAGTAGATATCATCCTTGATGCCCTTGTTCAGAAATATGTGCAGCATTTTCAACTGAAACTTCTCTTCATACCCTTCAATTTCATCCACATAAAATTCCAGAATATCTTTTGATCTGATACCTATTCTTGTAGTATAAAATGGGAAATTGGGCTCTTCTTCCGCTGCTACCCGAATGCCCAGATTGAATGGCTGACGAACAGCTTTTTTGTAGGCGATGAGTTCCTCTTTGTTGTCCAGTACCGGAATAACGTTTTTGAAACCCGAATTAATGAGTTTCGCAATGCGGGAAGTATAGTTCTTTTGCTTATACCCATTGCAGATGATAAATGTTTCTTTGTTGATCTTTCTGCGCTGGTAAAGGCGATTGATGATCTCAATATCGTAGGCATAAGAAGTTTCCAGGTGGATATTGTGCTTCAGTGCTTCCTCCACAATAAAAGAAAAATGGGAACTCTTGGTACAATAGCAATAGAAATACTCGCCCTCGTACTTATGCTTGCGCATGGCCTCCTTGAACAATCTTTTTGCCTTGTTGATCTGCATCCCAATTTTGGGGAGATAGGTCAGCTTTAAGGGAGTACCATACTTGTTGATGAGTTCTTTCAGATCTAATCCATTGTACTCCAGATACCCGTCATCACCTCTGTCAAAGCCCTCCTGGGGAAAATGAAATGTTTGCTTGACGAGCGAAGTGTAGGTGTTGTTCATTGGCTGACATTTATACCTTGGTTAATTGTAGGGACAAAAATAAATTTTTGATTGGTTATTGGAGCAAAAAAAAACCGGAGGGACTCCGGTTTTGATAAAATAGATAGTTGATTCATTACTTTACAGAAGCAATAAGGGCTTTGAAGCTCTCAGGCTCGTTCATGGCAAGATCCGCCATTACTTTACGATTCAGCTCAATGCCCTTGCTATTCAGCAAATGGATGAACTGGCTGTAAGTTAATCCCTCTGCTCTAACTGCTGCGTTGATACGGGCAATCCAAAGCTGGCGGTATTCGCGCTTTTTCAGTTTGCGGCCTACATAACTGTAGGTCAAACCCTTTTCAACAATATTTTTGGCGACGGTATATACATTTTTACGTTTACCGTAGTAACCTTTTGCCTGATCGAGAACTTTTTTTCTTCTGGCGCGTGAAGCGACTGCATTTTTTGAACGTGGCATATTTTTTCATTTGACCGGAACCGGAGTGCCGGAGATGGAGTAATGGGGTTAGATCATCCTTTTAATCTGAGAAGTCTCAAAACAAAATCCTTGTTGGTATCGCCTACCAATCCTTTCTTACGAAGGGAGCGCTTACGCTTTTTAGATTTTTTGGTGAGGATGTGGCGCTTAAAAGCTTTCTGGAATGTGATTTCACCGGTACCGGTTACTTTGAAGCGCTTTTTAGCGCTCGAGTTGGTTTTAACCTTTGGCATATAATAATCTGTTACGATTACACCCTGCTGGCGGTATTGCACAGGCAATACACTTGTTGAGCCCTACGGGAAATGGGCTGCAAAAGTAAGGAATGAATTCGAATTACAGAAATTTTAGCTGCTATTTCAACCTGTCAATTGCAAAATCAATTGATAAACAGTCCTGATCGGTTGATTATTTTTTCTTATTCGTCTTCGGGGTGAAGAGGGCGAACATGCGCTTTCCTTCCAGCTTAGGCATGCTTTCCAGAGCTCCGCAATCGGCCAGCCGTTCAGCAAATTTTAATAGCAACAACTGACCCCTGTCCTGAAACATAATGGCCCTTCCTTTGAACTGAACATAGGCTTTCACCTTGTTGCCATCCTTCAGGAATTTCTCCGCATGTTTGGCCTTAAAATCAAAGTCATGATCATCGGTTCCCGGGGTAAAACGTATTTCCTTGACCTCACTCTGCTTGGAGTTGGCCTTCATTTCTTTTTCTTTCTTCTTCTTTTCGTAGAGAAACTTCTTGTAATCGATCACCTTGCAAACAGGCGGCTCTGCGGTAGGAGAAATCTCTACCAGGTCCAATTCCTTTTCGCGTGCAATCTTCAACGCATCCTGTGTGGTGTAAATACCGACAGTGACATTGTCGCCTACTAATCTGACTTCAGGTACTCTTATTTTTTCATTGATACGGTGTTCCGGCTCTGGTTGTCTGTTGAACCGGGGGTTGAACCGTCCCCCTCCTCTAGGTGGTAATGCCATTAATTCTTGTTTGGTGAAAAATCAGTCAGCTTTTTTTAAAACTTTCTTATATATGTAAAGATATGATTAAATTGATAGAACCTTCATCAACTCTCCCTGTTTTCAACCTCCTGTCGAATACGTTGTGTGAATACCTCCAGGCTTTCAGATCCCGCATCACCCATTCCTTGTCTTCTCACCGAAACCATGCCCTCATTTTGTTCTTTTTCTCCCACGATCAACATATAAGGAATTTTCATCAACTCAGTATCCCTGATCTTTTTTCCAATTTTTTCCTGTCGATCATCTATCTCAACCCGGATGCCTGCACGACGCAATTGCTGTTCCACACCGGTTGCATATTCCAGGAATTTATCGCTAATCGGCAATACTTTCACCTGAACGGGTGCCAACCATACGGGGAATTTACCTGCATAATGTTCCAGCAAAAACCCGATGAATCTTTCATGCGTTCCCAACGGTGCCCGGTGAATGATCAAGGGAATCTCGGGCTCGTTGCTCTTGTTGGTGAACCTAAGATTGAAACTTCTCGGTTGGGCAAAATCAACCTGATTGGTCGCCAATGTGAACTCTCTGCCAATAGCACTCCAGATCTGAACGTCAATTTTCGGACCATAGAAAGCTCCCTCACCCTTTACCTCTACAAATGGTACACCGGTTTCTATCAACACATTTCTCACCAATTCTTCGGTCTCTTTCCATAATTCCGGTTCATTGATGTATTTCTGTCCCAGTTTTTCAGGGTCATGCAACGACAAGCGCATCACATACTTTTCGATACCGAAAATCTTAAAATATTTCAGGTACATGTCGTTCACGGCCTTGAACTCTTCGCGGAATTGTTCTTTCGAACAATAGATGTGTGCATCATTCATGTGTAAACAACGCACGCGCATCAATCCGAACAATTCACCACTCTGTTCATATCGGTAACAGGTGCCATATTCAGCAATGCGATAAGGTAAGTCCCGATAACTGCGTGGTTCCGCATCAAAAATCTTGTGGTGATGCGGACAATTCATGGCTTTGAGGTAATAGGTCTCGCCATCCTTTTGCATCGGTGGGAACATACTGTCGGCATAGTAAGGCAGGTGTCCGCTCGTCAGGTAAAGATTCTCTTTAGCAATATGGGGGGTTACCACCCGTTTGTATCCCGCGGCAGTTTCAGTTTCCTTGGCAAGTTTTTCTAACTCTTCTATGATCACTGTTCCATTCGGCATCCACAGGATCAAACCCGGACCGACATCTTCATTCATGGTATAGATACCTAACTCTTTTCCTAACTTTCGGTGATCTCTTTTCTTGGCTTCTTCCATCATCACCAGGTACTCATCCAATTCTTTTTGCTGCGGGAAGGTAATTCCATAGATGCGGGTCAGCATTTTGTTTTTTTCATCCCCTTTCCAATAAGCACCTGCTATTCCCGACAAATGAATGGCTTTGATAAATCCGGTATCGGGAATATGTGGGCCACTGCAGAGATCTGTAAACTGACATTGTGTATAGAAAGTAATGGATCCGTCTTCGAGGTTATTCAATAAATCGAGCTTGTATTCATCACCCTTCTCCCTGAAATAATTCAGCGCATCCGTTTTTGAAATTTCTTTCCGCACATAGGGATTGGATTGACGCGCTAATTCATTCATTTTCTTTTCCAGGTTCTTCAGGTCTTCTTCTGATATTTTGCGGTCGCCCATATCCATGTCTTAGTTTAATCCTATTTCTATAGATGGGCCTACCCAGATTTTAACGCCGGGAATATTTTGGTCAACTGCCTCTGCCATCAGGTGAGCAGAGGAGTGCCAAAACGTTTGCTTTCCCCCATCATCATTCCAGGTAAGTAATTGCAGGGAGGCATCCGTGTTGATCGGACGGGTAGCATCCCAGATCTCTCCATTGATATTGGCTGCTAATACTTTTCGGGCCAAACCCTCACTGATCTGTTTGGCTATACCTAAGGATGAAATACCACGTTCTAATTGTCTGACTGCTCCATCCGGAAAATGAATCGAAATCATGTTGGCTACTATTGGCTATTTGAATCGCTGCAAAAGTAACGAATCGCCTTCAGATAAAGGACTGAAATCAAGGGTTTCGTTAGGAAAACCTTAACGGTTCTTTACCATCGTTCCATTGCTTGGTGATTTAGATTTGTAGTAAGAGGATACTCATTCACCTCTTTCTGAATTACTGTAACCCCCCCACTCTTACAGG
>DAIMYK010000127.1:0-5520 GCA_036734525.1 Sediminibacterium sp.
AAAACTATTTTTCCGCCCAGGATCACCTGAGAAAGTCTAAAAAAATGTCTCAGTAAATAGCAAAAGGTAGCATCTGCAGGTATAATTTCAGCACCTGATTTCTCTCCAAGATTTATAATATCACACATTCGCATGGCTATGGGAGCATTGGTCAGAACAAAACGGGCCCCCTCTTCATGGGCTTTCTCTGCGACTTTCCAGGCAATGGAGTTCTCATCCAAAGCACCTGTGATAATTCCTGTCTTTCCCTTGAGCAATTGATAAGCCATACATTCAGTGTTATGTGTAAAGTAAAATATTCCCCAAACTTAAAGATTTAGTTTTAATTCGAACGAGAAGTGGTCGGTTAAGAACGAATCATTTCTCTGGCATTGGCCAAAGCAGCTGCAGATGGTGCCTCTCCCGATAACATGCTGGCAATGGCTGTCACTCTTTCTTCCTCCGTCAGTTGTCGGATGCCTGTATGGATTCCGGTACCCTTCGACTCTTTGTACACCCAAAAATGTGCATCAGCTTTTCCTGCAATTTGTGGCTGGTGGGTTATGCAAATTAATTGGTGGTTATTCGCCAGCTCTTTCATGATCAATCCAACCTGTCTGGCTGCTTCCCCACTGATACCGGAGTCGATTTCATCGAATATCAATGTGGGTAATTGCATCGAAGCAGCCACCAATGATTTAATACACAACATTAGTCTGCTCAGTTCACCACCACTTGCCACTTTTTTAAGTGGCTCCCATTTACCTGATCGGTTGGCATCAAAAAGGAATTCCAGGTGGTCGGCACCTGTGTGATTGGGTGGCATTGGAGTTAACGAAACCTGTAATGCTGCATTGGGCATTCCTACCCGCTCAAGCAATTTTTTTACTTGTTCCTGCAAGGGAGCTACTACTTTTTTTCTGGCAGCGGTCAACTTCATTGCCTGTTGAGTAAGTCGTGAATAGGCAGTAGCTACTTTTTGTTCCAGCTCCCTGAGTTCCTCTTCTTTTTTCTCTGTACCCACCTGGTACTCCCTCAACTGCTCTAGCAATGTAATCAACCCATTGGTTTCTCGTAGTCCATGTTTCTTCAATAGTTTGTACCCATCCGCCAGACGTTCGTTGATCCACTCCACCCTGGTCTCATCTACCTGACAGTTATCTTTTATTTTATCCAATTCATCAGCAATATCGTCGAGTTCAATTTGAACCGATTGCAATCGGGCCGACATTTCTCGAAGCGATGGAATCATTTCAGAAAATCCCTGTAATGCCTGACCACCCTGTTTGAGTTGTGGTAGAAGAGGTTGGTCAGACTCTCTCAACAGATCTGTCATTCTGTTCAGTACCTGCAAGATCTGTCCGGAATTATTCAGCAGTGACAGTTCCTGGTCAAGTTTTTCAAGCTCATTTTCTTTGGGGGCAAAGGATTCAAGCTCATCGAGCAAAAAATTTTTATAATCCCTTTCCTGGTTGAACTTGATCAATTGATTTTTTAATTCATCAAGGCGTTGTTGATCGGCCTGCCAAATCTTCCAATCTTTCTGGTATTGTATAAGCAGTTCGGGCTCACGCGTAAGTGCATCGATAACACTGCGCTGGAAATCCGTATCTCCTAACTCCAGCGTATCAAATTGACGGTGGAGGTCAACCAGTTTGCTTCCCAGCTCTCGCAATTGTTGCAAGGTTACCGGTGTATCATTGATAAATGCCCTTGATTTTCCGTTGGCTGCTATCTCTCTTCTCAACAACAATTCTTCTCCATCTTCCAAATCATTGGCTGCCAGCCAATCACCGATTTCTGAAGGGGCTACCTGCTTATACCTGCCCTCAATACAACATTTTTTTTCTCTGTTCAGCAGCACCGATGAATCAGCGCGATCTCCTAATATAAGACCCAAAGCACCCATCAGGATACTTTTTCCTGCTCCCGTTTCTCCCGTGATGATGTTCAACTTCTCTGAGAACCGGATTGACAGGTCATCAATAATCGCATAATTCTGTATGTGAAGAGAATGCAGCATAGTGTATAAATCCAATAGCTTGTTCGGATGTGCAATTTAATCTGCCGATTTGGGTTCAGCAAATAAGAGCGGTAAATACCCTTGGTTTATTCCCCCAAACACCTCGCAATGCCTGCTTTGGCGCGCTGATCCAGGGAGTTTTTGTATTCGTGCTGGTTCATATTGAGGCATTGTCTGTAGAAATCCAGCGCCAGTTGCTTGTTGCCCTGACTTTCATGGATCTGACCGGATTGCAAGGCGGCCCTGGCAGCAAAATATTCCGGCCTGTTTTTTCCCAGCCGGATTGACTGCGCATAAAACCGAAGGGCTTCATTGGATTTTCCCAGGGCATCATATACCCTCGCCATGCGATAGTGGTATTCGAGTTGACTGGCAGCCGAATTCAAACCATCTGTCGGGGGGTTGTTAAGTAGAGACAATGCCTCCGTGTGATAGCCGCCATCACTCAATAACCTGGCTTTCAGTAACCATTTGTCCGGCCATTTTCCTGACTGAGCATCTGCTAAGGCTTTCTTGTCGGCATCGGAAAATGTTGCTCCGCGGCTGATCACCAGCTTTCGCATTTCATCAGCTTTTTCCATTTCATCTTCCAGCCAGTAACACCAACTTAGTTTTTGATAAACATCCTTTACATAGTACTTGCCTTTGAAATTTTTCAAAAAGGACTCAAAGTGTCGGCGGGCAGCCGTTGTTTGAAGTCGGTAAAGTTGAGCAAACCCCAGCTGGAAATCCCACACATCTGTCTTGAGGTAATCGGGCGATTCTTGTTTTTTATCGATCAGACTTGCTGCCAGTGCAGCTTGTTGGTGATTAATGGCCAGGTTGGCTGTCATGTACAGATGTAGATGGTTGCCCGATAGATCGAGTTGTTGCTGTCGAGTAAATAGCAGGGCTTCGTCTTTCTTATTCTCCAGATAAAAAAGCAAATAAGGATACACAAATGCTGCCTCTTGAAAAAATACCCTGCTCCAGGGATCGGAACTATTGATAAAAGAACGGACTGTCTGCATCCCCTCTGATACTGACCCGCGCATGCCTAAAATACCTGCGATCCATCGGTATCCTTTAGGAATGGTTCCTGTCACTGCCTGTAAGGTGCCATATGGAAGGTCATTCGGGGTGAATGTGGGGAAGATTTTTTTGTTCTCTTTGAAAAGCTGATAACTTCTTCTGCAATCCCAGGCAGCGTCCCAGAATTCACCTGCTTTGATGAGTACGGCCGCTCTTTGCAGGTAGATCATGCCCTGGGTATATAAATAAAAGGGGGAAGACCTTGGTCCGGTTTTGACTCTGATCAATCTTTTCTCCATCTCACCCCTTGCTTTTTTCAATTGCTCAGGATCTTCATTCAGGAAGAGGGTGTAAAAGTCAATATAGTTATCCAGTAAATCTGGTAGGAGGTTGTTTGGATTTTGTTGTCGGGCTTTTGCAATCAGCCGGCTTCCACTTTTTACTTTGAGTCGGGTGATCTCCTGGAAAGCCTGCTGGCAGGTACTATTGAACTCAAAAACAGATTGGGCCTGCAGTGTGCTGACCAATAAAAAAGCCAACCCGGACATCAGTATGCGTACTGGCATAACCTCTGCATAAAAAAGGGCTGCCCTTCGGTAACCCTTTCATTGAATAATATAAGTGACAGAACCCGGTGGTTGAAGCCAATTACTTCACACCAACATTAGCGTTCAATTCGGAATCCACTAGAATTCTTCCACAGTTCTCACACACGATGATTTTCTTGTGCAAACGGATCTCACTCTGGCGCTGAGGAGGAATGGAATTGACACAACCACCACAGGCATCTCTTTCTACTGGAACAACAGCCAGACCATTGTGGTAATTGGTGCGAATACGGTCATAACTGTACAACAGTCGGCTATCGATATGCGCTCTTGCCTCACCACTCAGTTGATTGAATTCAGCTTCTTCCTTTTCTGTATCAACGATGATTTTTTCCAGTTCACCTTTCTTGTGTGCCAAAACGCCTTCCTTCACTGCAACTTGCTTACGAGCAGCATCAAGTACCTTCACTTTCTCTCCCAACTCATCATTTGCATCACGAATATTCTTTTCGCACAACTTGATTTCAAGTTGCTGCATCTCGATTTCCTTGTTGATGGCCTCATACTCACGGTTGTTCTTCACCTGATCGCTCTGCTTCTCATATTTGGCAATCAGCGCCTCACTTTCCTTGATGGCAGCTTTTCTACCCTCCATGTATTCAGTGATGCCGTTGATCTCCTCTTCGATGCGCACCTGGCGACTTTTCAATCCGGTGATTTCGTCTTCCAGATCACTAACTTCCATGGGTAATTCACCCCGAAGTACCTTGATCTCATCCAGTTTAGAGTCTATTTTCTGCAATTTAAGCAGGTTCACCAGCTTTTCTTCTACAGAGAAATCTTTAACAGCAGCCATATAAACGATTGATTTAGAATCAGTTGTTAATAAATTAACCCGGAGGTCGTTGTTGCGATGATTTTATAATTATCTGTAAATCAAGCGATTACCAACTCAACGTCCCATAAAATAGCGCACAGGGTTGGTAAGAATGCCTGATTTTAGGACGGCAAAGGTAGGGAATTTGCTTTGTAAAACTTCCATTATTAGTTCAGGGGTAAATTGCTCAGATTCCCAGTGCCCGATATCTGCTACCACCATCCGATGATTGGCATCGAAAAATTCGTGGTATTTCATATCAGAGGTAATAAAAAATTGGGCACCGGCAGCCAGGGCATGGTCGAGTAAAAAGCCTCCGGCACCCCCGCAAAGTGCAACCCTGCTGACCCGTTGATTCAGCAAAGGAGTGTGTTTGATCACTTGTAAAGAGAATGTCGTTGATAATTGCTGCAGAAATGCTTTTTCCTCCATTGGTTCCGGAAGTTCACCAATCATTCCGCTACCGATAGCGGTATCGATGTTTAATAAGCTCAGCCAGTTATAAGCTACTTCTTCATAAGGGTGACTTTCGATCAGTGCCCTGTGAACCTGTTCTTTCAGGAAGGCGGGTACCAAAACTTCCAATTTCGTTTCTTCCACTTTGGTTCTTTCTCCTACCGTTCCTATTACCGGATTGGCCCCTTCCATACCCTTGAATGTTCCGATTCCTTCTACCCCAAAACTTGCCTCATGATACAGGCCAATAGTTCCTGCACCGGCAAGGAACAACGCATTGCGAACAGCTTCCAGCTCGGCGGTAGGTACATAAGTAATCAGTTTCAGCAATTGGTCTTCTTTGGGTAGCAATATTTTAGTATGGAGTAATCCCAACTTGTCAGCTATCTTTTTATTGACTCCTTTGGCAACATTATCGAGGTTGGTATGACAGGCATAGATGGCAATATCATTTTTGATAGCAGCTATGATGGTTTTTTCCACATAATTTTTTCCGTTGATTTTTTTGAGCCCCCGAAATACGATGGGATGATGCGCTACCACCAGGTTGCAACCTTTCTTCACGGCTTCCAGGATCACTTCCTCGGTGGCAGCGAGTCTGCAAAGAACACCGCTGCAAGACCATT
>DAIMYK010000128.1:0-5513 GCA_036734525.1 Sediminibacterium sp.
ACGGTTGAAGGGGTAGGCGGCTTTGACGCTGGGGAAGCAAGTCTCACCGGTGAACTGGCTCGCCCCCAACTGAAAAAGAAATCCCTGGATGAATTCAATCCGGAGATGAAAAAAATTCTCCGGCCTAGCAATGAACGGGACCTGGAGAGCTATCAACAACAGAAAGCAAGGGAGAAAGAAGTACTCGCACGTAGCCGCGCTGCTGCCCGCCAGCTGAAAGTTGCCATGAAATTGAGTGAAGTGGAAATTCAGGCAGACGGAAAGAAAGCAACCTTCTTCTATACCGCGGATGACCGTGTCGATTTTCGCGAATTGATTAAAATCTTTGCTGCAGATTTCAAATTGAAAGTTGAAATGCGGCAAATTGGTATTCGCCAGGAAGCAGCCAAAGTGGGCGGTATCGGAAGCTGCGGAAGGGAATTGTGCTGCAGCACCTGGCTGAATGATTTTAAAAGTGTGAACACAACTGCTGCACGCTATCAGAATCTATCCATCAACCAAACCAAACTCAGCGGTCAATGTGGTAGACTGAAATGCTGTCTTAACTACGAGTTAGATACCTACCTCGACGCTTTACAACAGTTCCCCGACTACGCAGACTCATTGGATACAGAAAGTGGCACTGCCCACCTCATCAAAAAAGATATTTTCAAAAACCTGATGTGGTATGTATTGCCCAATAATACCAAACACTACCCCCTGACAATTCAACGTGTAAAAGAAATCAAAAGATTGAACCGCGAAGGTCAGAGAGTCGCAGAACTGGAGCCGGTAGAAATCAGTTCGGGCAAGACAAGAGAGGCAGAACCTGCCTTTGTTGACCTGGTAGGACAAATCAGTTTGCGCACCCTGGAAAAAAATGAACGCCGCAAACGCGACAGGGAAAGACAAAAACAACAGAACCGACCTGACAACCGAAATCAACAGGGGCCGGGCCAAGGCGGACAACAGAGACAAGGTGGCCAGCAAAGACAAGGTGGACAACAAGCCGGCAGCAACAGAAGTAACCAACCTTCTAATAGACCCAGACCCAACCGTCCTCCATCCGGGGGACCCAGAAATGATCAACGTCCCCCCACGATTTGATTCAGTTAGTTTCCTTCTTTCATTAAAGCCGGTCCATTTCTTCGGCCACAAACTCCATCAATGTTTTTATGTGGGAAGGTGAGAGGTCAAACTTCAATCCTGCAGCTGCATACAATGCCGGTAGCGTTTGAGTTCCCCCTAAGCTGAGTCCTTTGATATATTTCTGCACGGCAGAGGAAGAATCTTGTTGGTATTGCATCCACATGCCAATTGCTCCCAGTTGCGCAATTCCATATTCAATGTAATAAAAAGGAACTTCAAACAAGTGCAACTGACGCTGCCAGCTGATAGCACGATAAGCTTCCAGGCCGGAAAAATCAATGGCCGGACTTGAAAAGTCGTGTAGGATCTCATTCCATTTTGCTGTTCTTTCCTCTGTCGTATGTTGAGGATATTCATACACCCAATGTTGGAATTTATCTATAATAGCAATCCAGGGGAATAGTGTGATCACTCTTTCCAACTGGTGTTCTTTGGCACGCTTCAATTCTTCTGCATTATCAAAAAATACATCCCAGTGTGGCATACTGATCAATTCCATTGCCATACTGGCAACCTCAGCCATCTCCATCGGATATTCTTTAAATGCCTGCAATGCGAGATCGTGTGTAAGGAATGAATGGATCGCATGACCTCCTTCATGCAGCATAGTCGTGACATCGCCCATCTGGCCGGCTGCATTCATGAATATAAAGGGAGCACCACTTTCAGCCAACGGACAATTGTACCCACCGGGGGCTTTGCCTTTGCGACTCTCTAAATCAAAATGTCCCAATGCATTCATTTTGCGCAGGCAATCACCAAAGTAGGGATGTACCTTGTCCAGACACTGTACTGATTTTTCATACAATTCTTTGCCGCCCTGAAAGGGTCGAAGGGGTGGAATTCCGGCAGGTTCTGCTTCCAGGTCCCAGGGACGCAGCACATCTAACTTCAATTTTTCTTTTTTGCGCTCATAGATGCGGTTCACCAGAGGTAATACATGTAACCGAACAGCTTCGTGAAACTGGAAACAATCTTCCTTGGAATAATCGAATCGGCCTAATTCAACAAATTTATAGTCCCTGAAATTTTCATATCCCGCATTCGAAGCAATCTGTTGACGCATACCTATCAATCGGGTATACAGACCATCCAGTTCTTCCCTATCCTGATAACGGCGTTCCTGAATTTTCCGGTACACAGATTCGCGCAGTGAACGGTCATTGCTTTCCAGAAAAGCCGCTGCCTGCTGCAAAGTATATTCCTGTCCATTCACTTCTACGGTCATTTTTCCGGCGATCACACCATACTGTTGTTGCAATACACTCATTTCTGCTTGTAGTGGTACATTGGCCTCCCGGAAAAGTGCTATGCTTTTTTTAACGGAACGCAGATAAGTGAAATACTGCTGCTGGTCGAGTTGAGCTATAAAAGGCGAATCCATTAATTTTCGATTCAGCTGATCAGCATAGGGTTGAATATGTGGTTGTATTTCGAGACTGAAATAGTTGCCTGCGGCTTCCTGGGCCGGATACTCTGTATTGCTGGTCATTTTGATCTGTCTCCCGCAAGCATCCTCGCTAATGACCGACTCCAGCTCGCTCAAATTACTCAACCAGGATTGTAGATCATCTACAGATTTGATCTCACGCCGGGTTAGCTCAGCAAAATAAGGCTCAAGGGCACCCCAATCCGTCAGCACAAAATTGGCAGGCAGGTACCTGCGTTCCAGTTTTTTAATATTCGCGTCGAGGTTCATACAATTCATTTTCACCGCAAAGGTACTTGAGATTAGCCATTTTACCGGACAAATCGGGGGAGGGCTCATTGGCTTTCCGACTAAAAAAGGGTGAAAAAACCCCTGCGGGCTTCGTACCTTTACGCTTTGCTGTTTAAGTTGAGTAAGTGGAGAACCTGATTCAATTATTACCCGAAAACATTGCCAACCAAATTGCCGCAGGAGAAGTAATCCAGCGGCCGGCCAGTGCTGTGAAAGAATTGCTGGAAAATGCTGCCGATGCCGGAGCCACCCGAATACAACTGGTGGTAACTGATGCCGGGAAAGCGTTGATACAGGTGATAGACAATGGCCGTGGCATGAGTGAAACTGATGCCCGTATGGCCTTTGAACGCCATGCTACCAGTAAGATTCGTCAAATTGATGATCTTTTCCGCATCCATACCATGGGATTTCGGGGGGAAGCACTGGCATCGATAGCGGCAGTTGCACAAGTTGAACTCAAAACCCGCCGACCCGATGATGAATTAGGAACACACCTTGAGACAGAAAACAGTAAGGTGGTTTTTCAAGAGCCCTGCAGCTGTCCCGCCGGCACACAGATCAGCATGAAAAATCTTTTTTTCAGCGTGCCTGCCCGAAGAAATTTTCTCAAGAACAATGCCGTTGAGATGCGGCACATCATAGATGAATTTATCCGCGTAGCACTTGCATTTCCCGGCATTGCGTTCAGTCTGCAAAGCAACGGCCAGGAAGTATTTCACCTGGAGCCCGGCAACACCAGACAACGAATCATTCAGTTATTGGGGAATAACTATCAATCAAAATTGGTGAGTGTAACGGAAGACACCGATTACATGAACATTCGTGGTTATGTAGGGAAACCTGAAACAGCCAGAAAAACCAGGGGAGACCAATACTTTTTTGTAAACAATCGTTTCATTAAAAGCGCCTACCTGAATCATGCTGTGAATACTGCTTTTGAAAATCTTTTGCCAAAAGACAGTTTCCCAACTTATATTTTATACATTGAAGTAGATCCTTCACAAGTAGACATCAATGTACATCCTACCAAGCAAGAGATCAAATTCGAAGATGAAAAAATCATCTATGCATTTGTTCAGGCAGTCGTGAAACATGCCTTGTCACAATTCATCTTAGCGACTTCACTCGACTTTTCATTGAACCCGGATATTCATCAACTGGATTCTATCCAGCGTCCATTTACGGAAGATGATAAAAAACCTGCCGGACATTCCTCATTGTTTCAACCCTTTTCAAAAAAGAACCAGGCACATTTCATTGAGAAAACAGGGGAATCGACTTTAACTCATTGGAAGGAAATGTACCGCCCCTCTGATAAAATGGGTGCGCTGGACGCTGAACAACCAGAGACAAACACCGGTCTTTGGGAAAGAGCGGCAACCACACGGGCAGCTCAAGGAATTCAGTTGTTGACGGATGTGCCGCTTGTTCAATTACATCAAACTTATATCATTGCCACAACAACAGATGGTTTTCTGCTCATCCATCAACAGTTGGCACATGAAAGAATCCTCTATGAAAAATATAGTCAGGCAGCCCATGGCAAACAGATGCCAACCCAGAAAAGCCTTTTTCCGGTTCCACTGAATCCGGGTGAAGCCGATGCTGCTTTGTTGACAGAGTTATTACCTGACCTCTCTCAAATAGGTTACCTGATAGAAAAAAACGAAGCTGGTGAATTTGTAATTCAGGGTATCCCTGCAGATGTATTATCGGGCAATGAAAAAAATGCCATTGAATTATTGTTGGAACAGTTCAAACATTTTAGCAACGAAGTACAATTCAGCAAACGGGAAAAACTCATCCGATGTATGGCAAGACAACAAGCCATCAAAGCCGGAAGAACACTCGCCGGAAAGGAAATGAGTCAACTGCTCGAAGAACTGTTCACCTGTGGAAGTCCAAATGTCAGTCCTTCAGGTGCTGCCACTTATATCAGCTTTAGTGGTGATTATCTTACGCGATTGTTTGGCAGATAGCCTCCTTCTTTTTTAATATCGGTCAATGATTCCGGTTAAAAATGTTTCTATCTGTTTCCTGATCTCAGCAGCACTTGTCTGGTGAGCATTTACCAACACGGAAAAAATGAGTGTCTTGCCTTTTCTAGTCAGCAAATAACCACTTAAGGCTACGTGGTTACTAAGTGTACCGGTCTTTGCATAAATTTTTCCTGCATAATTTTTATACAGGCCTTTGAGTGTCCCCTCGTCACCTGTTGGTAAGATATGGGTGATGCGTTGCCAGTCATACTTATCTCTCATGCGCTGCAATAACCAAACAAAGTCAAATGGCGTAAACAAATTATACCTGCTCAATCCACTTCCGTCAACCCATTTTGGGCGTTGAGGAATATCTTTCCATTCATTGTTCAATAAGGTATCTATGATGCGTCGGGTATTCATGAAGCCGAGTTTTTCATTGCCGGACATCAACAATAACTGTTCGGCAAAAAAATTGTCACTTCTATGCATCATCACAGCAAGAACTGAATCGGTAGGCTGTGAATATTGTAACTGCACATCGGGCCATCTCTCGAGTTTAAAATTAGCGTACTCCACTTGTTGGTGCAATGTGTCTGCCAGCATGTTGGCCAATTGCACCGGACCGCTCACATGGAAAGGTGTACTGACCCCTGAAAAATTTCTTCCTGACGGAACCAGAT
>DAIMYK010000129.1:0-5457 GCA_036734525.1 Sediminibacterium sp.
GTGTGGAGCTTCGGTCAAATAGGTAAGAATGTCCACCTGAGTTGAGGTGTGGTTTTCGGGGGTGTACTAGAACCGCTCCAGGCGAGTCCCGTGAGTGTGGAAGATGGATGCTTTATCGGCAGTCGTTGCATCGTTGTCGAGGGTGTTCGGGTTGAAAAGGAGGCGGTGTTAGGAGCGAATGTAGGGTTGACGCAATCTTCACGTAGCATTGATGTTTCCGGAAGGTCTCCCGTTGTATACCGGGGAAGGGTTCCTGCGAGAAGTGTGGTGATACCGGGAAGCATCAATAAATCATTCCCTGCCGGGGAATATGGCGTTAGCTGTGCTTTGATCATTGGTCAAAGAAAACCGAGTACAGATCTAAAGACCAGTTTAAATGATGCGCTGAGAGATTTTAATGTAAGCGTATAACTCAGAGAGATGATTTCCGGCATTTGTTGTGCGAAAATTGGCGCAAGAAATGCATCAATGTCAGGCCCTTTTGGCACTCATCTCACGAATGATTTCGGGTATGCATAGAAAATCCGTGGATTTGTCCAGGTAGTAATCTGCCCCCAGTTCAAGGCAGGTATCCTTATAAATTTTTTCCTGTTGGTTGGTGAGCATCACAACGACTGGTTGACGACGTTCACTGGACCGGATCTTCTTTAGCATATCGATACCACTGGTGCCGGGCATATTTACATCCAGCACTACCAATTCGGGCTGTTTCGATTCAAGCAGTTGATATGCCTGATCAGCCGTGTCGGCAGTATCTACCTGGTTGACACTGGGTACGATGGAAAGAAACATTTTCATCTTTTGCAGAATGATGTTCACATCATCTACCAGCAGAACATTGAGCGAATTGGTTTTCATAAGATAGGCTTGTAGAAAAATCTTTTGCAAAATTTTTCAGGATAATTGGATATTCGGATGTTCGTTCGAGCTGCTTTTGCAGTTCAGCCAACATTTGGATTTTAAAACGGGATATCAATTTTCCGTTTTGGATATTGTATAACAAAGTAACGAAGCAGATGAGACAGGCTTCATAGAAGATTTGTGGCTTTTTGTGTCGGGAAAATGCGGGCTCTGTCGTTAAAGCACTACAAAAAGGAAAAAGGGAGAAAAAAGACCTGTCTGAAATATGCTGTGCCTGACTAAATGATGTTATTCAGGATGGCATATTTTACCAGATCGGCATTGGTCTTCATGTTCATCTTTTCGAGGATGCGACCACGATAAGTACTGATGGTATTGACATTCAGGCTCAGCTGCTCCCCTATTGATGAGATACTTTGTCCCATAACAATCATTTTAAATACCTCGAATTCTCTGTCAGAGAGTATTTCATGGGGAAGAGAGCTACTGTTTTCTTCAATGGAACCTGCGAGTACTTCAGCCACTTCACTGGTGATATATTTTCTGCCTGAAAGAATTTGCTTCACGGCTTTCACCAGTTCAAAAGGCGCACTTTCTTTGGTCAGGTAACCGGAGGCACCCGAGCGGAGTGAACGAACAGCATATTGCTCAGGGGCATGCATAGAAAGAATGAGAACAGGAGTTTGAGGTGCGTGTTCCTTGATTTGTTTCAAAATTTCAATACCGGAATGCCCCGGCATGCTGATATCGGAAATAATGATATCCCACTGATGCATGAGTGCATTCTTCAGGAGATCTGCTGAGTCAGGAACATCTGTTATTTCAGCAAATGGGAAGGCTTCCGCCAAAATTTTTCGCAGGCCTTCTCTGATCAAAGTGTGGTCATCGGCAATTAAAATTCTCATAATCTTAAGATTGATGATGAATCATTTTTTAATAAGTAAGTATAAACTCCACCAATAAAACGTATAATTACGGAGCATTTGGGGTTTATTTTGTAGTAATTTTACTATTATTATGTAAAGATAATCCATATTTTATTTAAAATAATATATAATATATTATCATTCAATATAAGTCAATTTTTAAATCTTGTTATATGACTACATCCCCTACCCTACAACCCGATCAGCACCCTGTTCATGCTCTATTGGTGCGTTTGTCGGAGGAGCCGCAGGTTGACATCCGTTTTGACTTTGAGGACCAGGAAAGCTGGGCTGCCATCATTGAGTTTGATGACAACGACAACCAAACATCACTCCGCTATTATGGCGGTGATCGGTATGCTTGGGTAAGGGGGGCTTATGATGAGTCAGATGATTTTATCGAGGAATTGGAATGGTTGTCATCAGAAGTATCTTCCCTGCTTCCGGAGGGTTGCCGCCGCTTATTGGAAAAAGTAAGGGATGATGAGAAGGGAATGCGTTTGGCAGGACATTTCCTGCTAAAGCAAAGAGGGTAGCTCACCTTTCGGTCAACCACCCTCTTTCTTAGCAACAAGGCGACTATTTACAAAAGTGCTTTTACCTTTCGGGTAATATCGGCCAGTTCGGCTTCCATCACACTGATACCTTTTTCTTCACTATTACTCAGTGGTTCGGTCTGAGTACAAACATTCACATACAAATCACAGAGGCGACGGCGGAATTTGAATTCATCGAAGAAAATCGTTTTACGGTTCAATTCCAATATTTCCTTGCGCAAGTCATTCATTGCTTTCAGCTTTTGCTGAACATCGGGCTTCGTAGTATCCCCACCGGCTATCACTGCCAATTTTTTATCCAGTGTATCTACCAGATAGTATAGGTCCTCCTCAGCCTTGTAAAGGCGCATGGACTGATCATACAAGCGTTGCAGACTGGCAGCAGTAAAGCCGGCTGCATCATTGGGCTGAATGGTGATCCATTGTTCGTAATCCTTTTTGTTGTGGGGCATTACTACCCTGTATTTACCTGCGGGAACACGGGGTGCAATCACTGAGGCGAATAAAACAGTGCTTCCAGCAATGAAGCCACCCTTAGCAACCTTGGGTGGATTGATGGTAAGATCCCAACTTACTCTATTCAATCCCTTGCTACCGGTACCATTGAAATCCTTGATTTTCTTTCCTTTTACATCATACACGGCGAAACGAACCGCATCGGTACTTCTGTCTTTGAGGAAATAATAAAACTCCGGTTGAACTCCTTTGGTGCCGGCAATCCAGCCACTGATATTGGAAGCGGGTTGAGGATAGCTTCCTTGTAACTGGTACTTATAAACATCCGGTGTAAAGAATCGGATCTCACTGTTCAAGTCAGTTTTAGCTAACTCGCGCAGTGGTTGCAGGTTATCGATGATGAAAATACCACGGCCGTGCGTGGCAACTACCAGGTCATTGGTTACACGGTTGATCTGCAGATCACGAACAGGAGTGTACCAGGGTAAATTCTGGTACTTACTTCTCATCCAGTTATTTCCACCATCCAGTGAAATGAATAAGCCCATTTCGGTTCCCAGAAAGAGTAGGTTTGCATTTGCAGGATCTTCCAGGATGATGTGTGCGAATCCGCTGAACTCGGTTGATTGAAATCTTTTCCAGGTATTACCACCATCATCACTCATAACCGCATAAGTGTTGTGATCGCCATACATGTGGTTGTCTAAAGTGACCAATATGCGATCTTTTTTAGTGGAAGAAAAAGCGATGCTGCTGATCCAGGTATTGGCAGGTATGCCGGTGGCTGCAATGGATTTGTCCTTGCGGTTCCATGTTTTTCCACCATCGGTGGTTACCTGAAGGTGACCATCATCAGTTCCTGCCCAGATTATATTCTCGTTATCCGGACGCTGGGCAATGGTGAAGATGGTGCAATGGTTTTCTGCACTGGTATTATCTCCCGTGATACCACCACTGTTTTCCGTTTGCTGCCGCTTCAGGGGATCATTGGTAGTCAGATCGGGAGAAATTCTTTCCCAACTTCTACCTTCATCACGTGAGCGATACAGATATTGGGAACCGGTATAAAGATTGTAGGTAGGTTTACCGGCTGTAGTTTTTTTAAGTGAGGGACCAGTAACAATGGGTGTATTCCAGTTCCATCGCGGCTCATCATCGCCCTGTTGTTTTTTCGGACGAATACCGGTGCCTAATCCTGTAGAAAGATCAATTCTATTCATTTCACCGCCCTGGCTTTCTGCGTAGAATACATTGGGGTTGAGCGGACTTACCTGAACCCAGAATCCGTCTCCACCTCCGATTACCTGCCAATCTGTGGCAGCAATGCCTCCCGGTTTAACGGCCGGAGCAATCCAGCTATTGTTATCCTGCAATCCGCCAAAAACACGGTAATTACTTTTCTGATCAATACCCACATGATAGAATTGACCCACCGGGAGATTATTGAGAAAGCTCCAGCTGATGCCTCTATTATAACTCACATAAACTCCCCCATCTGTTCCCAGAAACAGTTGATCGGTTTGCAGCGGATTTACCCACAAAGCATGGTGGTCAGCATGTGGCTCGACACCTCCTGAGAGAGTACCACTCCAGGAATAACCACCGTCATCGGAATACTCAAATGCGAAGGAAGGTCTATACACACGTTTGGGATCTTTCGGATCGTGAACCAGTGTACTGAAATAGAAGGGACGTGCAGTAATGTTTTCGGTAACACTTAACTTTTTCCAGGATTCGCCTAGATCGTTTGAAATATACAATCCCGGATTGGCAGCTTCAACAATTGCCAGTACCTGATTGGGTTGTGCTGGATTGAGAGAGATAACGATTCTTCCCAAAATTCCTTCCGGCAATCCTTTGGTAAGTTTGCGCCATGTTTTGCCACCATCTTCGGATTTGAAGAGACCGCTCCCGGTGCCACCTGAATTAAATGCATAAGGTTTTCTTCTGAACTGCCAACTGGAGGCGAGTAACACGTTGGTTTGTTGGGGGTGAATGGCAATATCGGCACAACCTGTTTGGTTGTTGACAAACCATATTTTCTGCCAGGTTTTTCCTGCATCGGTTGATTTGTATAAACCACGGTGTGGTGAATCGTGCCAGAGCGGACCCGGTGCTGAAACATATACTGTTTTCTTGTCAGCAGGATCAATGAGAATTTTACTGATGTGCTCGGTACTGTCGAGTCCCAGTTTTTGCCAGTTGCTACCCCCGTCTGTTGTTTTATACAGTCCGACACCTATGGATACAGAGTTGCGCATATTGCTTTCCCCTGTACCGGCATAGACTACTTTACCATTTCCCGGTTCTATGGCAATAGCGCCGATGGACTGACAATATTTGTCGAAGACGGGTGTAAATGATTGACCTCCATTTTGGCTTTTCCAGATACCGCCTCCTGCAGTACCAACATACAGGTTGACCTGCTTATCGACTGTAATGCCTTCAATGGCAGTGATGCGACCACTCATGGTAGATGGACCAAGGGCGCGGGCAGACATTACCTGAAAAAAGGAGGAGTTGAGGTTGCTCTGTGCACTGACCTGCTGAATAAAGGGCAATAGCATGAGGATAGAAAAGAGTTTTTTCATAAAAAAAGGGGCGCGAAGAGTGAAAAAAGAACCGGCTACCAAGAGGTAGCCGGAAAATAAATTAAC
>DAIMYK010000130.1:0-5442 GCA_036734525.1 Sediminibacterium sp.
CTACACCTTTCAGGTTGGTCAACATGTCATAGTAGTTGGAGGCCGGTGTGATTCTGATGGCAGTGGTTCCGATGCGCTCGATAGACACGGGGGACTCTAAAATTCTTTCAGGAACGCGGGATGCTGCCACAACTACTTCCTCACCAAGGGCATAGGAAGGCGTCAGATCAACATCCAGGCTCTGGCCGGCAGTATTCACCACCACCTCCTTTGAGGTAAATCCAATGGAAGAGAAAACGAGGGTCAGGGGTAATTTCTGCGTTGTTGAAAACTTGAAATTTCCCTTGTCATCCGTGTAGGTTCCGGCGGTTCCTCCCTTAACGGTTACGGAAATCGCTGAAAGTCCTTCCCGGGACTTAGTGTTTTTTACCGTTCCGGAAAGAACAGTGGAACCCTGTGCCAAGGCAGATCCGGTTAAGAAACTACCCAGAACAAGCATGGTTAAGAACTTGAAAACTGGTTTCATAAAGGGCTAGGTTTTTGAATTATTCTAAAAGTAATACATGTTAAATTGAGGCAAAAATACTATTTGTCCACAACTCGACATGAATTGTTAAGAAAAAACAAAGATAAGGAGGAAACAAATACGAAAACAGCCGATTAGATTTGTACCATGAATTTCCTTTCCTTCCCTCAACAAACCGGTTTTTACAGCGGAAAAGTGCGTGATGTCTATTACATAGGCCAGGATTGGCTGGTAATGGTAGCCAGCGACCGTATTTCCGCCTTTGATGTGATCTTACCCCGCCCAATACCTTATAAGGGGCAGGTGCTCAATCAGATAGCAGCTTATATGCTGGAATCCACCCGGGATATTTGTCCTAACTGGTTGATTTCCACGCCCGCACCCAGAGCAGCAGTGGGAAGGAAATGTACTCCTTTCAAAATTGAGATGTTGGTTATGGGCAATCTGGTCGGACATGCCTGGCTGACCTATCAGGGCTGAAGCAGGATCCTCAGCGGTGCCGTGCTACCGGAAGGACTCAAGGAAAATGACTTTTTCCCCCAACCCATCATTACCCCCTCCACTAAGGCCGCTCAGGGCCATGATGAAGATATTAGTCCAAAAGAAATCATTCAACAGGGATTGGCAACTGAGTCTGAATGGGAAATACTACAACAATACACTTTGGCACTGTTTGAGCATGGAAGACAAATGGCAAGGGCAAGGGGGCTCATTCTGGCGGATACCAAATATGAATTTGGAAAAATCGGGGATGAAATCTTCCTGATGGATGAGGTACACACTCCTGACTCCTCCCGTTATTTCTATCTGGATGGATTTGAAGAGCGGCAGCTGAAAGGGGAAAAACAACTCCAGCTAAGCAAAGAATTTGTTCGGGAATGGCTCATGGCCAACAATTTCATGGGAAAGGAAGGCCAACAGGTTCCTGCTATGAGTGATGAGTGGATTCAGACCATAAGCAATAGATATATAGAACTATACGAGAAAGTAACTGGCAGTAAATTTATACCTCGGGACTTAACAGATGATCAATTAGAAGGATGCATCAGGCAGGAATTATCAAAAATGGGAATTCAATGAGATTGATACTATTTATTCATTAATAAATCATTGTTTTTCCCAGGACCCTTTTATTCTTGGCCTCAACCTTTCCCGACTTTTATTGAAAATATTCCGACCCCTGTCAACTCCTGACCTCAATTGTTGCTGCCGTTCGAGGGGCAGGTGAATTGTTTCTTTGCAGTCATCGCTGCAACAACCTACCATTTTTTGATGACAAGCATCACATTGAATGAATAAAAGATGACATCCGGCATTTTCGCAATTAACATGCCGGTCACAGGGTTTACCACATTGATGACAGGAAGCAATCACTTCTTCTGTGATTCGTTCCCCCAGGCGATTATCAAACACAAAATTCTTTCCATGAAACTTCATCTCCAGACCTTCCGATCTAGCATCCTGTGCATATTTAATGAAACCTCCTTCCTGGTGAAAAACATTGTTGAACCCGCTGTGCAGCAGATAGGCACTTGCTTTCTCACACCTGATTCCGCCGGTACAATACATAATGATATTCTTCTCCTCATTTCCCTTCAGCATCTCACATGCCATGGGCAGTTGTTCTCTAAAAGTATCTGATGGAATTTCAATGGCTCGCTCAAAATGTCCTACTTCATATTCATAGTGATTGCGCATATCCACAACAATCGTATCGGGATCATCCAACAAACGATTCATGCCGGCGGCATCCACATACTTCCCTCTATTCTCCATGGAGAATGACGGATCATCTATCCCATCAGCAACTATCTTGTCCCGTACCTTGATAGTCAATACCCAAAAACTTTTTCCATCATCATCAACAGCTTTATTGAGGCGAAGTCCATTCCACCCGGGAATAGCATATAAATAATCCCGCAATGACTCAAATTGATTTTCCGGAACGCTAACCTGTGCATTGATTCCTTCACGAGCGATATAGATGCGCCCAAATACGTTCAAGGCATTCAAGTGTTTGTACAATTCATCCCTGAACTGCTGAGGATTTACAATGGGGACATATTTATAGAAACTGATGGTGATGCGGGAGAATGTTTCCTGCATCAATCGCTGTTTGAGTTCAGCGTTGGAAACCCGGTTGTGTAGAAGGGCCATATACAATCATTTTAGACAATCATCCACCGAAGAATGAAAGTTCTTTGAGAAAAAGAGCTGCTGGCAGGGCAGCCAAAATGGCTACAAATGTAACTCTTTCAGAGGAATCAGGTAAAACTACCTATCAAACAATGGGAATACCATGCGGATACCGGAGAGCGGCTCTTTTGAATTCTGAAAACCCCTGATGTAGGTAACCTGTATTACTTTGAGGATATTGTTAATGCCAAAATAAGCCTCCGCATAATCAGTTACTCCTCTTATATGCAATAGATTGCAACCTGTTACAAAAAACCAATTCAACTTTTTAAATCCGGGTATTTTATTCGAGAGCAAGCCATTCAACTTATACTCAATATGCCCTTCCAACATAAAATCTGATTGATTGCTGAATTGATAGTAGGGTGCCAACTGAAATGAGCTCATGAATGGATTTGCAACTACAGTCTGATTACCATTGATGTGTAAGAAGTCGGGCAGATACGCCTTGGTTTGCCCGATAAAACCTGCTGCGACCAGATTGTATTCCAAACTTCCTCCTGTTTTCATATTTATTTCTTCATTAATCCCTAAAGACCAACGATTGAATTGAACATCACTTCCAAACATACCTGAGATTCCGGAAGTAAATGAGGCGGAAATAGTCGGATAAGCCGTTTCTGCCAGAATACGGGCATTGGGTAGTTCAATGTATTTGCCACCGGGGCTCCAGGGCAGTGCTACCTGCATTTGTGTCGCCTGGTGACGGGGCATGCTTACGCCTGCCGTTTCTCCCGGATCATTAGGTGTATAAATTCTCTTAAAAGGATTACTCCAGTTGGCAGGTGCCAATAGATTTCTGAGTGGTAATCTGTCTTGAAACCGGAATGAAGCTCTCAGGTTAACACCTTCTCGCAATCGAATGGATGAATTCAAATTGAAAAATTTGGCTTCGAAAATCTTCATGTGGTTGGCACCATAGAAAAGCGTGGCAAAGGTGTTGCTTCGTTCATCGATGGGATTCGATGGATTAAACTGATATACTGCACTTCCAAAACTTAGTCCGACAGATTTTCTTTCTTGTCCACCCCAGAAATAAGAAGCACCTAGTGAAGCATTGAGATGCTTATTATCAAATCCGTATCGCAATGTGGGTGTAATAGCTAATAGCCTTCATTCCTCCCAACGTTTGTTATAACTGGGAGAGGTCTTTATGACCAGTCCTTCCACTGTATTATAGTCGACAGAATTAATAATTGGGTCAATGCTGAGTAACTCTTTGGACTTTAGTTTTGAAAATGTTTTCCCGGTTAATTATATATTGCCGAAAGTGATCTTATTCCTGATCTTATCGAGCGAGTCGAGATAAGCAGGTTGTTTTCTCACTTGTTCCAGGCTATCTTTTTTCTGATAATCCCGCACCTCTTCTGACAGAAGGGGTACCGGCCGGATACTATCCCAATAAGAAGCAGATTTTTTGTTAGAGCTATCGTAAAACTTTATAATCGTATTATCGAAGAACTTTTTGGCAAAGCGTGGTTTGAGATTAAATTGGTCGTAAACTTCTAAAAAGTTTCCAAAAAAATCGAAGCCCAATATTTTTCCGGAAGGATAGAATACCTGGTTTTTAATAACCCAGGTACTACCCGTGGGCACCTGCTGTTGTACAATGCGCAACGTGTCTAATAATTCAAGTTGCTGTTTTTTCAACAACATCAGATCAACACTGTGTATGTACCAATCACCCTCAGTGATGTTGATGTATCCCGTAAAAAGCGGCTCATAAGCACGCTTGGGTGTTACCTTGATTCGATTGACTTCAATGCCATTTTCAAAAAATGTTCCTTCGAATTTATAGCGATAGTAGTTCAGGGCTCCGGTTGAAATGGGTGAGATGAATCCACGAGGATTTAACCCCTCTCCTACTTGAATAACATTTCTGTAAAAGTTGATGTCTTGTGGTGTATTGAATCCAAAACCACTGCTGCTGCCACTGACCCTTGTTGAAACTACCTCTACCTTACTTTTTCCATTGCTGTCCACCGACAATCGGGTGAGGGATTCAGACAGGTAGATCATTCTTTTTTTAGTGGTATCTCCTTCCACCGTATCTCCCTCAACAAATGTCACTTTCTGTCCGAACAGTCGCTTTGGATAACTTCTAAGCTGCAATTGTCCTTTCACATATACCTCACATTGGTAAGCAGTCAATTCCTGCAAGTGTGCTTTGCGGGCAGCAATTGCTTTTCTGATGATAGGATATGCCGGATCCTCCCCATTGGAACTAACCTCCACCTGTGCTAATTGATATTGTCTTGGTCTAAGTACGAAATCCAATTGCAGATCTTCTTTTCCGATTTTGACCTTTTTTTCAATCGTAACATATCCAATATACTGACAGACCAGCGTATATTCTCCGGGATTGAGTTGTATTTGATAATATCCTTTTCCGTTGGCAGAAACACCCCTGGTTGTACCTTTCACGAGTATGGAGGAAAAAGGGAGTACCTGCCCTGTTGAGTCTTTTACATATCCCTTTACTTCAGCGGCATTGCCGGATTTTATAGAAAAAAAGAAGATGACCGGCAATAAAAAAGTGCGCAAAATTGTATTCATGCTTTTCAAACGTATTGAGATAAAAAAAGTTACTTATTTATCCCAAAAATAGTGCCACCTTAGGTTACTCGAGGTTAATACTGATAATAGCCCGGAAAATTCTGCGCAAATGATATCCTGTTAATGCTCCCATACCGCTGACGAGTCCACCTACCAGTCCTGTAACCAATATCAAAAGCATGGAAGAATTACCCAACCTGAGCATGGGTGCTACCCTTTGTGAT
>DAIMYK010000131.1:0-310 GCA_036734525.1 Sediminibacterium sp.
AGCGGTATAGCTATTACCGGCGTTAATTCATTGGCATTGATGATTTCCGGCTGGCTGTCATCGACCTGCATTTTCACCAACTTGGTTTCGTTTTTGCAGCAACTTTTTTTAGGCGCCTTCTTGCCACAAGCACAACCGTGAGCCGACAAAAGAGAAAGACTGACAGCACTTACCTTACCCCGGCAATAATGAATACTAACGGATGCACCGCTGCTGGCAGCGATGAAAAGCAGACTGAAACAAAACAGAAAAAGCTTTTTCATCCCTGCAAAGATACAATTTTTTGCAGGCATGCTTCCATCTCCCTGAA
>DAIMYK010000131.1:320-5332 GCA_036734525.1 Sediminibacterium sp.
CAAAACTCCACCAGAGTCCGAACCGCATCCAAAGGCCCAACTGTCGATAGTTGTCTGCCAGGCGGCTGAGCTGGGTGAATTCAAATCCCTTCTTGATATTCAATGAGTTCAGATTCTCTAACCGAAAGAACCCCTGAAAACTGCGTATGCGGAAATGCATGAAATAATGTATGTCGGGCCGGTTGGAGAAAGACATTCCATTTTGAACAAAGAACTGCCCGAGGAAAGGAGAATAATTGTCCCTTGCGTAGGGGGTATGATAAATCATTTCGAGTCCGGTGGACAATTGTAAGTTGCGATAGAAAGTTCCTTCGAATGCTACCCGGTTGCGGGTGAAAATCAAGGGCAAATTAACGGGTGGTTGTCCGGTCAGGGGTTGTAAATGAACCTCGCTGTACCAATTCCAACGGCGTGACAAACGAAACTGTTTGGTCAAATTTATCTGTAGAACGTTAAATACCGTCGCTTCCTGTCGGGCAGTAAAAAAACTGTCGAAATAGAGGTAATTGCTCACGAGATAATAATTACCTGTGATGCTAAGGCGTTGTTGCGGATTCTCATATTTGCCAAACAACCGTGTTAGGTTTTGTTTGTTGTAATCAGTTCGGTTGCTGATGGGGAAACTACTGATGCGATCGAACAGCATCGCCGGAGACCTGTTCACATTGTTGAAGCCTACTGTGAGGTACCCCGTTTTCTTGCTGAGCATTCGCTTCAGACTGATGAACGCATCGTAGTCTCCTGCATTGAGTCCGTTGATGTACAGACTTCCTCTGGCCTCCATATCCCACACCTGATTTTTGGTTCGGTTGCGGTATTCACCGGAAGCGTAAATATTATAGAGGCCTGCCAATGTTGTTGTATCTTGAAATGTACCCTTGATGTTTTCCAGTGTGCCCCCCAGGTTGAGGAATTGACTGAGGTTCTTTTTATCGGGATAGGAAATAAGGCTAAATGTATTGCTGAGACGAGTCCATTGGTCGGAATACTGAATCGTATCATTGGGATTTCTGAAGTTGAAATATTTTCTGTACCTATCAGAATTGACTGAGTCAATGTTGTAATCAAAAAAACGATACTGGCGGGTGCTGTAATTTAAATCGTGTTCGAATCTCAATCTGGGATAGAACAGTTTGATCACAGAGCTATCTGTTACCAAGGAATCCTTTTGTCCGATGTCATAATGATGCCGATAAAATACCGTTGTTTCACGGTAAATATTCCCGGTGTTTACACTGGTATTGAATGGATTTCGGCTAACAAGTCCGGCTCTACCCAGGCGCGTGCTTAATTCAAAGGCATTGTTGAACAGACTATCCAGCCGGGCTTCAAATTCCAATCCCCCATTTTCAGAAGCTGCATTCTTGTTGACGATAGCAATCAATAATCCCTCATACCGCTTGTTGTTGGTTTGATAGCGGGAAGTAAAGCGAAAATTATTGATGCTGGCATTTTGATTCTTCAAATTGCCGGGTGCATTGCTGAATCGGTATTCGGCAGAAAAATTGAAATTACTTTTTTTGTTTTGGGTATGCAGGAAGCTGATCATTTGTTCAGCACTGCTCGCCAGGGAGTAATTGAATTCTGTGTAAGGGCGGGTGGATTGAAACAACCGGGTATTCTCCAGCGAGTAATTATAAATATCAAATGCATGAAAGCCCGGGTCAAAACCCGGCAGCATCCGGGGTTGGAAAATGTAGGATTGTGCTGCAGAACCCATATTTCCCATATTGTAATGCGTGTAGGGTATGGGAGACCGGAGGGAATAATCATTGAGTGTTGAATCAAATCGTCGTGTGCGGGTGGAATCAAAATAACGGAAGAAGATAGTTATAGAATCGGCGAGGTTATCTCTTTTTTTGAGGGAGTCACCACCGGAACCTCTGCGCATAGGCCTTCCCTGGTTGTCATAGGAAAGTCCGGAGCCTCCGCCACCGCGCGTATTGTTCAAATTGATCATCTGGGCGCTGGATTCAACGGCCATGAACAAAACCAATGATAGCAATATGATCCGCTTCATTGGTTGCATATGATCGAATAAATTAGAATGGCTTCTTTCTGCATATTCCTCAATTGCGCCTGTTTACATGCCGGCCAGTTCCTGCACTAGTCCGGTAAACAGCAATGTCATTTTAGGTTCTGCAGCAGTAGCTGCCTGCAGTACTTCTTCATGGGTTATGGTATTCTCTTCTTCCCGGATACCAAGATCAGTGATCACACTCATTGCAAATACTTTCATGCCGGCGTGAACTGCTGCGATGGTTTCCTGTACCGTACTCATACCTACTGCATCGCCCCCTACTTTATGTATCAGTTTATATTCTGCTCTTGTCTCAAAGGTAGGACCGGTAACTCCCAAATAAACACCCTCATGCAATGATATGTTGTTTTGGTGAGCGAGGGTTTTCACCCGCCTGATCAGGTCTTTGCTGTAAGGTTCACTCATATCAGGAAAACGGGTACCGAGGCTGTCTTCATTCTTGCCTAACAATGGATTTACCTGAAACAAACTGATGTGGTCTTTGATGATCATCAGGTCACCAACCTCAAATGCAGGATTGACACCACCGGCCGCATTGGATAACAATAAAGTTTCCACCCCCAATAAGCGCATCACACGAACGGGATATGCAACCTGCTGGGCTGAATACCCTTCATAAAAATGAAACCGTCCTGCCATTACCCAGACAGGCACTCCGCCCAGTGTACCAAAAATCATTTTCCCTCGATGACCTTCTACTGTACTTATCGGGAAATGTGGAATTTCACCGTAGGGTATTTCTTGTTCCGCAACAATTTGATTGGCGAGATTGCTCAATCCGCTTCCCAAAATAATTCCTATAGAGGAATGAGAGGAAACCCGGGCTTTGATAAATGCAACAGATTCATTCAGTTGTTCTATGAGTGTAGGCATGTACAATAATTTAAGTCCAAATATACTAATATTGCTGCGTTAAATCTGAACCCTATCCCATGACCAGCAGTGCCGGAGGGAATAAAAAAAGCCCGAGAGGTTTTATCCAATCGGGCTGATAAACAGGTAAAGAAAATAATATTATCCTACGCGTTTTACGTTGACTGCATTCATGCCTTTGCGTCCTAGTTCAACATCAAAAACTACTCTGTCATTGGTCTCGATCTGATCAATCAGACCGTTAGCGTGTACAAAAGTCTCTGTTCCGGACTGATCATGCTTAATAAATCCAAAACCCTTTTCCTCGTTGAAGAACTTCACAGTACCTGTGATTTGTGTGCTCATTGTGTAAATTAAAAAAATGAATAAAGGGCAAATATACGATGAATAAAGGGGCATTCCTAATATGCAAGAACGCTTTAACATAACAGATAAATGAACAGTATCCGACATATTCCTTGTATTCCTGAAAAAAAATACCTGCCGGTCTCATCCGTTCATCCCATTCATTTTCAACTTATCAGCTAAATTGATATCTTCATTCTTATAATTTATTCATCCTCTCCGTATTTCGTTATGCCACCCATTGATTACCTTGATATTTCCGGTGCACTGGGGATTCTTGCCTGTGTACTTTTTACTGCTAACTTCTTAATGGGTATGATGTTGTCTGTTGCTTATCAACGTTTACCCTGGTGGAACAGACTACCTGCCATAATCCGGCAACTGAACATGACCAACCTACACAACTACACCGCTTATATTGCCTTATCCGTTGCTGTACTGCACGCTGCATTGCTACCCATGGATAATGGTCTTGGCTTTCACTGGACACACCTGATCTGGGGTTTGAATGCCCCCAAGCAACCTGTATTTGTACTTTTGGGAAGTATTTCTCTATTAGGCTTTGCCTTTATCATCATCACTACACAGAGATCTGTTAAACGTTATTTGGGCTTCCGCTTTTGGAAGAATATTCACCTCCTCTCCTACTGTCTTGCGATTATTTTCATTGTACATGGTCTTTTCATGGACCCCTTACTGAAAGATCGGTCTCCCGATTGGTTCGATGCTGAAAAGGCAGTGGTGGAACTCTGCGGAATTGCACTATTGATAGCGAGCTTTTTTAGAATTCGCTACCATCTAACCACCAATCGTCCCTGATCAGATTGATGCGTACTTTTCCTTTTTGAGGGAAATATAAGCCCAGATGGCACTGGCCAACATAAACAGAAATCCTAACAAGAACGAAACCCCGGGAAAATAAACGGGTGCGGCCGGACTAATAAAATAAGAAAACAATCCTGTCATCATTGGCGGACCGACAATTGTCGTAGCGCTGATAAGACTTGTGAGTGATCCTTGCAACTCTCCTTGTTCATTGGCAGGAACATGTCCGGTAATAATGGATTGCAAAGCCGGACCGGTTATACCACCCAGACAATAAGGTATCAGTGACGCAAACATAACCCAGGTACTGCCGGCAAAAGCGAAACACAATAAGCCAAGTGCATATAGACTGAGCCCCAAATAAACGCTTCGTTCATTTCCGATCTTGGGGTTGATAATGCGCACCAACCCCCCTTGCACCGAGGCTACCAATACACCAACAACCCCGAGAGATATACCGATCATTTTCTTGCTCCAATGAAATTTCTCGATGGCAAAAAAACTCCAATTGCTATTCACAGCATGAGCAGCAAGATAGATCAGTACAAAACTTCCTACCAGACCTATCACAGCAGGATACTTGCGCAACTGTAACAAAGAACCGATAGGATTAGCCCGCTTCCAATCAAAAGCCCGACGATTAGTGGGTGCCAGTGATTCGGGTAAAACAAAATATCCGTACAACCAGTTGGTGAAAGCAAGACCCGCAGCCAACCAAAAAGGCACCCGCTCACCGAGTTCCCCGAGGAACCCTCCCAGAACCGGACAAATGATAAAGCCCATGCCAAAAGCAGCACCCATCATGCCAAAATTTTTGGCTCTGTTTTCAGCAGTGCTGATATCTGCTATGTAAGCTGAGGCGGTGGTGAAACTAGCTCCGGTGATTCCTGCAATGGCTCTTCCCAAGAAAAGCCAGGCAATCGAAGGG
>DAIMYK010000132.1:0-5305 GCA_036734525.1 Sediminibacterium sp.
ATCGAGAGCCCTGGTAGTTTCGAGTTGTTCTTCCAGAATACGTCCGCTGAGAATCCCATATGGCTGCCCCTTTTCTGAAAAATCACGGTGGTATTTTTCTACATCAAAATATACAGAACCATTCGCTTCATAAGCGTATCCCGCCGAGAGAATAGTTTTGATCATTTCGATCTGTTCAACGATGTGTCCGGTTGCAGTAGGCTCAATGCTGGGAGGCAGATTATTGAACTGTGCCATGGCATTGTGGTAGAGGCGGGTATATTTTTGCACCAGCTCCATGGGTTCCAGCTTCTCCAGGGTTGCCTTGCTGCTGATCTTATCTTCTGCCTCACGACCTTCTTCCTCAAAATGTCCGGCATCTGTAATATTTCTTACATAGCGCACTTTGTAACCGAGTTCTAACAGGTACCGGTAGAGCACATCAAAAGTGATGAAGGGACGGGCATGTCCCAAATGACTTTCTCCACTTACCGTTGGGCCGCAAACATACATGCCCACAAAAGGAGCATGCAGGGGTGTAAATATCTCTTTTTGCCGGGTAAGGGAATTATAAATTTTTAAAGACATGAAATAGCTGACTTAAAAAGGAAAACCGGTAGTTAAAATCGTTGTCCTGCCTGATGGCAAAGGGATCAACAAATATGAGGCAAAGATATTCTATTTTTCCCATTTCAGGTCTGCCAGCAGGAGGAAGTGATCGCTCAATCCTTCATCTACCTGTCCGAATTGTTCCACCGTCCATTCCTTGCCTGCAAGAATGTAATCGATGCGAAGGGTTGGTGCCAGAGATGTGTATGTCCGGCCGATGCCTGCGGAACTTTGAATGAACGCATCCTGCAATCCGGCTCCCGTAATTTGATGATAGGTATAACTATTGGGCACATCATTGAAATCACCACAGAGTATCACAGGGAAAGGACTTTCCCCGATGTTCTGTCTGACAATTTTCGCTTGTCGCTCTCTTCGCTGAAAGGCAATCTTCATTTTACGGAATATGTTCTTCGACGCTTCAACACCCTCTTCCTCTGCAGCCCCGATTCTCTGCAAGTCCTCATAGTCGTTATGATTAAATCTGAATGAACACAAATGGGTAGTGAACACCCGCAGGGTATCTTTCCCCCTGATAATGTCTGCATACAACAAACTTTCAGCATCCGGATAGGGTATCCTTTGGGTTGCAACTATCGGCCAGCGAGAAAAAATGACACACCCACTGTGGTAGTTTCCCGCTTTGTTTTGATAATCGGGGGCAAAAAAATGATAAGGATATTGTCGGGAAAAAAGAGCAATATGGTTTTCCTGATTGGATTGATTGAATTCCTGCAAACAAATAATATCCGGCTTGTATTGTGTAACTGCCTCTGCTATTTGCTGTTTCAAAAGTGGAGTTCTTGCTGCTACCTTTCCTACCCCGTTGAACCCTCGTAAATTCCAGGAAGCAATACGAACAGTTGTTGCCTGTTGCACCTGACTAAAAGGCTGGATAGATTTTATAGCAACTAAAACTTTCAATTGTTTCCAGCCTATCAGTAAAACAATCAGGGAAAGCAACGAAAAAGATGGTTTCGCAATCAACCAGAAGAGTAAAAAAAGCAATAGAAACAAAATAATATAGGGCATCAGGAGCCCTGCAAATCCGGTCAACCAACTTATAGGAGAAGAGTGAGTTACTAACCAGCTAGCCAGCAAGAACCCAATGACAAGAAGAATGTTAATTCCCAATAAAATATTCCTGGTGAACCGACGAATAAAAGCAACTGCCATAACATCAGAAAGTTACTTCATTTAGCTGAAAACAGTTACTTGTGTTTTCAACATCCCTGCATAATTAACAACCTATTTTTATTCTGATGCCTTGCGGAGGAATTCTTTTTCTTCCGGTGTTAATCCATCCATTCCCTGCTGATTGATTTTATCGAGGATCTCATCCAATCTTTGCTGGGTTGATTTGGGAATTTTCACATAAGGCTGTTTCCCCGTTGGTTCCTTTTTCTGAAAAGGTTGCAGCCCGGGCTGAAACCAACTATTGACATGCTGATAGAGTCGAGTCATCCAGGCACCGGCATCTGTTCCTCTTTGTAATAGATGTATATACATATATCCTACAGCGCCGGCAGCCAGACTAGCGGCACCCACTCCCATCTGGGAAGTTCCCAGGGTGGAAAAATGTATCAGCACATACACTGCGGTGATGATCCAGAGAGGTATGCCTCCATTGATGAGTGGAAACAATCGATAATTCGGCGACAAAGCAGTCGTAGCTGTTGCCACTGCCATTACAGCAGCACCCGCACCCATCCAGGGAGTTATGGCTGCCGGTTGTTGAGATGCGGGCAGAAATTGTATGGCTGCCAAAAAAATGATGGCACCTGTGAACCCCCCATATAAATAAACAGGAATCAGGTGTTTGTTACCCGCCAGATCCTGCAGGATGTAACCAAAGCACCATAGCCAAAGCATGCTGCTGATCAAATGCCAGATAGAGATATGGGTAAACATATAGCTGAACAGAGTCCAGGGTCTTGACAGAAAAACCTCGAGATTGGCAGGAAGCGTAAACCAATCGAGTATCTGCCGCTGGAAAAATTCACGGGGGGTATCGGAAATAAAATACACGATCGATATGAATTGCAACATGAGAAATATGATCATGTTGATGGCAAAGAGCAATACCAGCGCATTGTTATCCTGTCCTAAAAGTATTTGTCTTCCCGACTGATATGTTTTGTCCCTCATAGGGAAAGTTGATTTTTTAAAAGAATGATTGTCTGTTCTTTTTATTCCAGGTAAATACGATCAGCAAGCCAACAATAGCTCCTCCCACATGTGCCCAACGGGCAACATTATCGCCGGCACTGTTTTGTATGGCAAAGAATAACTCGTAGGTGAAATAGAGTATTCCCAGCCATTTGGCTTTAATGGGTATTAGAAAGTAGATATATATGTAGGTGTTCGGAAAAAGATATACGAAAGCCGCCAGTACACCAAACACTGCTCCGCTGGCACCAATGGTGGCTGTATTGATTACTTCCTGGTATTTGGCTGTCAGCTGACTGAATATTCGGCTGCTGAGTGCGGGATTTTCTCCCAGCTGTTGTAATTCATTTGCATGGGTCAGATCACTTGAAAGATAGGTAACCATGAACTTCCGCATTTCTTCAATAGATACCCATTGACCACGTGCCTGTTGCTCATAAAGATTTTCATACGCCTTCATCATGGGAAGAAATTCATAACTGAGGAACAACAAATGTATCAGTGCCGCCCCCAGTCCGCAAACCAGGTAGAAGGTGAGAAATTTCTTAGATCCCCAAACATTTTCCAGAACAGAACCGAACATCCACAAGGCGAACATGTTTCCGAAGATATGTGCGAAGTCTCCGTGCAAAAACATGTGGGTGATCAATTGCCAGGGACGAAAAAGACTGCTTTGCCAGGCATGCAATGCAAAAGTTCCCTCCATGTCTATGGGCGCATCCGGTCCGCTGAAAGCAAACTGTGCCATAAAAAATAGGCCATTGATGATCAGCAGATTTTTTACAATCACCGGTAATATTTCAAAACGACTTGGGCGAAACTGTGTCATGGTAAGTAGGTGTTATCAGCAGGCAAAGCCGGTTACTTCAGTTTTAATTGTACAACATTTTCAATGTGCAGGGTATGGGGGAACATATCAACCGGACAGCAGCGGGTAACCCTGTATTTTTCATCCAGTAGGGCAAGGTCTCTTGCCTGTGTTGCAGGATTACAACTTACATACACCATCAGCGGCGCCTCCATCTCTAATAATTTTTTCACCAGTTTCTCATGCATGCCGGCTCGTGGCGGGTCGGTGATAACCACATCGGGTTTACCTTCCCGTAGAAAAAAAGCATCATCACAAATATCAATCACATCCCCCGCAAAAAACCGGGCTTGAGTAACCCCATTGAGGTCTGCATTTTTAATTGCATCAGCCACTGCCTCCGGTACGACTTCCACCCCCACAATTTGCTTCGCCTGTTCACTGAGAAAGATTCCAATGCTGCCAGTACCACAATACAAGTCATAAACAACCTGACTGCCGTTTAGTTCTGCCATCTCCCGAATAAGTCGGTAAAGACGTTCCGCCTGGTATGAATTGGTTTGAAAAAACGACCGCGCACTAATGATGTAGCGGAATTTCTCCAATTGCTCAGTAATGTACCCGTTCCCCTTTATAACCACCGGTTCCAGTCCGGTCAAACTATCATTGTGTTTGGAATTGATGGTCACCAATAATGTTGTTATCCCCGGGAAGCGTTCCAGCAATAGTTCAGTAAGTTGCTCCTGGAATTCAGGCAGCTGGTAACCCAGCACAACATCTACCATCCACTCGCCTGTGCGGGTATTGCGTATCACAAGGTTTCTCAACCAGCCCTCATGTGTGCGAGGATTATAAAAAGTAAGACCATGCTCTTTGGCAAAATTTTGAACGGTGGTTCGAATCGCATTGGTAGGTTCATCCTGCAGGTGACAGGTCTCGATAGCCACCACTTTGTCGAAAAATCCACGTGCATGAAACCCACCCGCGCCCGATGGCTGTTCGACTTCGCCCGATGTCTTCATCTTTGAGAATTCTTCAGGTGGAATGTACCTGCGATCACCAAAAGTGTATTCGAGCTTGTTGCGGTAGTGGGTAGTTCTCTCTGCTCCCAGAATGGGCTCAATGGGCGGAAGCGCCACCTTACCTATTCGTTGCAGCACGTCAGCCACCTGTTGCTGCTTGTATTGCAACTGCATCGCATAAGGCAACATCTGCCACTGACACCCACCGCAAACTCCAAAATGACGGCAAAAAGGCGTAAGCCGGTGTGGTGAATGTTGATGGAAGTGGATGGCTACCCCCTCTGCCCAATCGGACTTATTCTTTTTTAACAAAACATCAACAATGTCACCGGGAATGGCACCCTCTATGAAAATGACCTTTCCATCCAGGCGGGACAGTGATTTACCTTCTGCGGCATAATCGGTTACGGTCAGGCTGTTGAGGACTACTGCTTTTCGCTGCTTTTTCACTGGCACAAAGTTAATCAGGAAGGGCGTTACGGCGATAAAGAAATGAATCTTTCCTTAATTTGCAGCATGAAAAATTTTGTTGGCCACCAACAATTCAACTTTCCTGCAACTATGATAAAACAACTACTTTTTTCCACCGGACTTTTACTGATAACTGCCAGTGCTTTTTCGCAATTCCCCGGTGGCAGAAACATCAGTATCAAGCTGACGCCCCTGAAGACTACGACTGTTTATTTGGGCAGCTACTATGGCACCCAAATGGCTCTTT
>DAIMYK010000133.1:0-808 GCA_036734525.1 Sediminibacterium sp.
CCGCGTTCCTGAAAGAATTTTAGAGTCCCCCGTGTCTATCGAGCGCATCGGAACTACTGACATTAGCCACACACCGGCCTCCAACTACGATGACATGTTAACCAACCTCAAAGGTGTAGACGTGGTTGTTGCGAGTCTCACTTTCCGCAGCGTGGGTACCCGCGGTTTTAATAGCAGCGGTAACGTTCGCCTGAATCAGTTGATTGATGGTATGGATAACCAGGCCCCGGGTTTGAATTTCTCCGTGGGAAGCGTAATCGGGCTTACAGAACTGGATGTTGATAATATGGAGCTACTTCAGGGTGCCTCCTCAGCCCTCTATGGTTCAGGTGGTATGAACGGTACTGTTTTGATCAACAGCAAGAACCCATTCAAATATCAGGGTTTTAGTTTCCAAATCAAGCAGGGTGTTAACCACGTAGATGGTTTCCAGCGCCCCCGTTCTCCTTTCTTTGACTGGAGCTTCCGTTGGGCTAAGAAAATATCTGAAAAATTTGCGTTCAAAATTGGTGGTCAGTTCATTCAGGCACAAGATTGGCTGGCTAACCAAAACAATAATTATAATAGAACTGCCTCTGCATCCAGCCCTTATGGTTCTGCCGTTACAGGTAATAGACTCAGTGATCCCAACTATGATGGTGTGAACGGGTATGGAGATGAAACCACCTCCTCATTGGCTGCAGTACGTGATGGAGTATTCGCCCAATTGGCAGGTCCAACAGGATATGGAGCTCTCTGGCCTACAGTATTAGCCAGTTCAACTGCATTCTTAAATGCTTCTCCTGCTGCTACCATCAATGACTATAAC
>DAIMYK010000133.1:818-5293 GCA_036734525.1 Sediminibacterium sp.
ATGGAGTGTACGTGTATGGAGATGACACCTACTCCTCATTGGCTGCTGTACGGTATGGTGTATTCGCTCACTTAGCTGGGGCATTTTGTCCGTCTTTGAACACAGTATTGGGTGGTTCAACTGCTTTTTTGAATGCTTCTCCTGCAGCTACGATCAACGACTTCAATTTCTGGCTGAATGCAAATGGTTTGGGTGCGTTGGTAGCAACCGGCACTACCCCCATTGTTTATGGACACGTTCGTAATTACTTTACAGGTGTCAACGGGAGCAGAACCGGTTATGAAGAAAGAGACATCATTAACCCAACTACTTTGAATGCTAAGTTCACTGGTGGTCTTTTCTACAAATTAAATGCCAATACCGAAGCTTCTTTGCAGGCTTATTGTGGAACCGGTAACTCTGTTTTTACAGGAAGTGACCGCTATTCTTTGGTAAATCTGGTAATGGGTCAATATAAGGCGGAAATCAAGAGCAAAAACTGGTTCCTGCGTTATTATTTTACCCGTGAAAACTCCGGTAATGCTTACAACGCTACTATCACTACCCGTTTGTTCAACGAAGCCTGGAAGCCCAGCAATACATGGTATCTCCAGTATGCTGCTTCTTATGCAGGAACTCGTTCTTTCGGAGTATCTAATATAGATGCTCACAACCGCGCACGTGGATTTGCAGATCAGGGCCGTCCTACCGGATTTATTGGGAATAACCCATTGTTTCAGCGTGTTGCCAATACGCCTATTTCACAGGGTGGTGGTTTATTCCTCGATCGTTCTAAACTGCGTGTGTTCGAAGGTCAATACAATATGTCCAACGATCTTGGTTTGACTAAAACAGGTACAGACTTCCTGCTTGGTTTCAGTGCCAGACAATTTGTTCTGAACTCTCAGGGTACTTTGTTTGCAGATACTGCAGGTAACATCAATATCAATGAGCTGGGTGCTTACGCTCAATTGTCACAGAAGTTATTCGGTGACTTCCTGAAAGTAACTGCTTCCGGTCGTTATGATAAAAACACCAACTTCGAAGGTCGTTTCACACCCCGCGTTTCTGCGGTGATGAAGCTCGCAAAAGACCATAACCTTCGTTTCTCCTATCAGCAAGCTTATCGCTTCCCAACAACACAAAACCAGTGGATCAACTTGTTGATCGGTGGTGGTACACGTCTGATGGGTGGATTGCCTGCTTTGCGTAATTTCTACAACTTCAGCGGAAATCCCGCATACAGCGTAGCCAGTGTTCAAGCATTTGGTGGAAGCGTTTTGGCAGGTGCTCCAAATCCGGGTCTGCTCCAGCAGCAAACTTTCGGTGATTTCAAGCCTGAGGTGATGACTTCAAATGAAATTGGTTATAAGGGTCTCATCGCTAACCGCTTGTTGATTGACTTCTATTACTATTGGGCTACTTACAAAGATTTCATCAGCAGTGTCAATGTAATCCAAAGAAGAAATCCAGGAGGACCGGTAACAGATGTATTGAATCCTAATGCACGCATCGTGTATAGCATTTCTACCAATACACCCGGTGATGTAAAAACATCAGGTTGGGGTGTTTCAGCCGATTATCTGCTGAGACGCAATTTGACACTTAGTGCAAATCTTTACTCTGATAAGATTGGTGATTTGCCCATCGGTTTCGTTTCTTTCTTCAACACTCCTCAGTACCGTACCAACATATCTCTGAACAACACCGGTTTTGGCAACAAGAACCGCTGGGGTTACAGCGTAGTGTACCGTTGGGTAGATGAATTCTACTATGAAGGTACTTTCGGTGTAGGTCAAATGCCTTCTTATGCAACTTGGGATGCTTCTGTGAGCTACAAGCTGCTCAACACAAAGTCTTTGATCAAACTAGGCGGAACCAATATTTTCAACAGATACTACAGAACAGGTTTTGGAAACCCCCAAATTGGTGGTCTCTACTACATGAGCTTCGGCTGGAATGTATTCTAATCGGTTGATCGATTTTATACAAAACCCCCTGCCATTCGGCAGGGGGTTTTTGTTTTTATGCACGCTTCTCAACAGATTTGGGAAACTAGGGGAGAATCTTCTATTTTTGCACCTCAAACCAATAATGTAATCATGCGATCGATAGCATTTAGGGAGGCGCTCCGCGAAGCCATGAACGAAGAAATGAGAAGAGATGAGCGCGTTTTTCTCATGGGAGAAGAAGTAGCTGAATACACCGGCGCCTACAAGGTCAGCCAGGGCATGTTGGCAGAGTTTGGAGAGAAAAGAGTCATTGATACTCCTATTTCTGAACTGGGTTTTGCTGCTGTTGCAGTTGGAGCCGCTCAGAATGGCCTTCGTCCTATTGTGGAATTCATGACCTGGAACTTCGCTGTTTTGGCAATGGACCAGATTTTGAATACTGCATCTAAAATGTTGGCGATGAGCGGTGGCCAGATCGGATGTCCGATTGTTTTCCGTGGTCCCAACGGCAGTGCCGGACAGCTTGGTGCTCAACACTCTACTGCATTTGATAGCTACTATGCCAATATACCCGGTATCAAAGTTGTGTCGCCCTCCAATGGCTATGATGCCAAAGGCTTAATGAAGCAGTGTATCCGGTATGAAGAAGATCCTGTGATTTTCATGGAGAGTGAGGTCATGTATGGCGATAAGTCCGAGGTTCCGGAGGAAGAGTATTATATCCCCCTCGGAAAAGCAGATGTGAAAAAGACCGGTAGAGACGTTACCATCGTTTCCTTCAATAAAATGATGAAAGTGGCCTTGGGTGCTGCTGCAGAACTTGAAAAAGAAGGCATCAGCGCTGAGGTGATTGATTTGAGAACAATACGTCCGCTGGACTGGATGACCATCCTGGAAAGTGTCAAAAAAACCAATCGCCTTGTAATCGTTGAAGAACAGTGGCCTTTTGCCTCTGTTTCATCTGAAATATCCTACCGCATCCAGAAAGAAGGTTTCGATTATCTCGATGCCCCAATTCGCCGGATAACCAGTGCAGACGCCCCAATGCGCTATGCCCCCAATCTTGCTGCTTTGGCAATTCCGGATGTGGCAAGAACCGTTCACCTCGTAAAAGAGGTGATGTACTTAAAAAAGTAATCATTACTCATGCGGTAAAAATTATACTATCAAATTACCCGGCTGTTGTCCGGGTATTTTTTTTCTAACATGCACCCGTCTTTTAAACATAAGGAGCAGATTATATTCAGTTCATGTAGGGTTCTCATCATACTATTCATTTTTATTCTTACGTGCGACAATATTGTAGCACAAGAAACGTCTAAAGATTCTCTTTTATCGCCGATTTTTTCAGGAACAGATTCAGTGGTAGTTACTGCCTTACGGCAATCTTACTTGCAACTACAGTTGCCTGCATGGGTTGCTCACCTGACACGCAAGGATTTTTCGTTCCTGGGAGCTGCTTCTATGTTGCCGGCAGTTAATCAGGTACCGGGTGTAAGGATGGAAGAGAGATCGCCGGGTAGTTTCCGATTTTCGATACGGGGCAGTCTTTTGAGGAGCCCCTTTGGTGTGCGCAATGTAAAAGTATATCTCAACCAGGTTCCGCTTACCGACGCAGGTGGGAATACTTACCTGAATTTATTACCGGCAGGTATGTTGCACGGAATGGACATTTTGAAAGGACCCGCTGCAAGTTCATATGGCGCAGGAACGGGGGGTGTTCTTTTATTGTCAAGCAAATCTGATGAACAGCAACCTAATGGAACCCATCTCTCAGCAGGAATGGCAGGTGGAAGTTTTAGTCTGTTTCGTCAACATTTATCCATTGAGCAGCGCCAAAAAAATAGTCAATGGCAAATGGATCAAGACCACCAGCAGTCCGCCGGCTATCGGGAACAAACCGCATTGCGCCGGGACGCAGTAGCATTTCAATGGCAACAAAGGGTGGGTATCCATAGTTTTCATACCCAGATTTTATATGCTAATCTTTTTTATCAGACACCGGGTGGATTAACGTTGAATCAACTTCAGCAAAATCCACGACAAGCCAGACCGGCGACATCAACCTTACCGGGCGCTGTTACCCAAAATACTTCAGTCTCCAACGAGACTGCCATAGTATCTGCAGCTCACATCGTGAACCTTGCAGATAACTGGAACATTCAATCTTTCCTCCTCGGTGGTAGAACTAAATTCCGCAACCCATTTATCACTAATTACGAGCAACGCAGGGAGAACAACCTGGGTGCAGGTACAAGTATTCGATTTTTAAAAAGAAAAGAACGGCAAACCTTTGAATGGATCAATGGGGTTGAATGGATACGACAAAGAGCAGACCTGACAAATCATTCTAATAAAAAGGGGTTACCCGATACACTGCAATGGAAAGATGACTTGATGGCAAACCAATGGTTTGTATTCTCACAACTCTCCTGGCAAATGGGGGATTGGAGGTTCGATGCGGGACTTAGCATCAATCAACAGCGATATAGTTTTGCAAGAACTTCCCTTCCCGGAACTCAGCCTGTATTTCTTCATCTGAAA
>DAIMYK010000134.1:0-5270 GCA_036734525.1 Sediminibacterium sp.
CCATCGACTGGAAGCTCTATGACAAGGGCGACCTGACGCTGACCGCAATGGCCGCCGGCGGCGTGACGGTGCACATGAGCTTGAACGTCAAAGATGATAAAGATGAAATCGATCTTCCGGTCACGGCCCTCGACAAGCCGGGCGAATACCGGGTGACCGTCACACCGGCGGTCGGGGCTCCGGTGGTCGTCGTCATTACGGTGAAATAATCAACTTTTTCATTTTTCCCCCAGCGCCAGCCCAGATAACACACGATGGCAAAGGGAGCCAGTGCCAGGTAGATAATGGCTGAGTTCAATGCGGCTGCCGGACCTTCACCGAGTTGTGAGGCTGTTTTGGTGCAAATGGAGCATTGTGCGGTCACGGTGCCTGAATAAAAAATCAGGAAAAAGAGGGTGATAATTAATAGCCGGAACTTCATTGTCAGGTATTGATATGCAAAGGTAGGCAGAAAGGCGGATTACCCCGTTTTTCATTGAATGTGATCAATATTCTGTATATTTCTGTTCAACTTTTTTCTATGGAACCGAGAAGATCTTTCCTCAAGAAGATGGGTGGATTGGCGGGAGCGTTTTCTGCCTTCAGTTTATTTCATGAGACGCATGCTGCCGAATGGGACAAGGCGGTTCAGCGTATTGGTGATTTGAGCCCGGAGGCGGCGGCGATGGATGAGGATTTTTGGATGACCATTCAGCAGGGATATACAGTCAACTCAAATCTTGTAAATCTCAATAATGGCGGGGTTAGTCCTTCCCCCCGTGTTGTTCAGGAGGCTGTTGAGCGATACAATCGTTTGTCGAATGAAGGCCCTTCCTATTATATGTGGCGTATTCTTGATCAGGGTCGGGAGCCACTTCGGCAAAAGTTGGCGCAATTGGCGGGATGTCCGGATGATGAGATTGCTATCAACCGGAATGCAACCGAGGCCCTCAACACAGTTATTTTTGGAATGGATCTTCAGCCCGGCGATCAGGTGATTGGCACATTACAGGATTACCCCAATATGATTCAGGCCTGGAGGCAGCGTGCATTGCGGGATAAAATTGTCTATACGCAGATTAGTTTTGATTTTCCCATAGAGGATGATGATGCAATTGTTGCTGCATTTGAAAAAGCCATTACTCCCAAAACAAAGGTGATACATGTTACTCATGTAATCAATTGGGTTGGACAGGTGATGCCTGTGGCTAAGATCGCGCGCATGGCCCATGCACGCGGAATTGAAGTTATTGCAGATGGAGCTCATTCTTTTGGATTGATAGATTTCAAGATACCTGAGCTGGAATGTGATTATTTTGGTACCAGTCTGCACAAGTTTTTAAGTGCACCCATTGGGAGCGGAATGTTATGGATCCGAAAAGACAAGATTGAAAAGATTTGGCCATTGACCTGCAATGATAAACCCCGCAGCAGCGATATCAGAAAGTTTGAGACATTGGGTACAAGAAGTTTTCCGATTGAACAGGGAATCGGCGAGGCAATCAACTTTCACATGGCTATTGGCAGCAAAAGGAAAGAAGAGCGAATAAGGTACCTGAAAAACTATTGGGCCACAAAAGCCAGGAATATTCCCGGGGTCAAGATACACACTTCATTCTTGCCTGCTTATGCCTGTGCAATAGCCGGTGTAAGTGTTCAGGGTATGACACCGGGAGAGTTAGACAGTGCATTGATGAATCAATACAAGATTCATACAGTGGGCATTGTTTGGGAAAACATTTCCTGTGTTCGGGTGACACCTCATGTGTACACACGCTTGCAGGAATTAGATAAGCTGGTAGGGGCCTTAGAGGTACTGGCTGCCAAAAAAAATAAAAGCAGCTGATCGCGAGACCAGACTGCTCTATTTTCTTGTTTGCAAACAGGTTTTGAAATAATCAGGAAGCTTTTACTTTCTTCTTAGTAGAAGTAGTTGCTTTCTGGGGCCTTGTTTTACCAAAGGAACCTTTGAATCTTTTTCCCTTGGCTGTTTTTTTGTCACCTTTTCCCATGAGTATGTATTTATTGTATTTGTAAGTGCAAAAATAAAAAAACCCCGCAATAAACGGGGTTTTTTCAATTTTGGTCAAAAATTAGAGCTTAGCGCTCAATTCTTTTCCGGCTTAGAATTTGGCTACTTTCTTTGCTTTGATTTTGATAGTAGCTCCGGTTTGAGGATTACGGCCGGTACGTGCAGCGCGCTTAGAAACAGAGAATGTTCCAAAACCCACCAGCGTAACTTTGTCACCTTTTTTCAGTGTCTTGGTAACAGCACCTACGAAAGAATCCAGGGCAGCGTTGGCCTGTGTTTTAGAGATACCCGCATCATCAGCGATCTGAGCGATCAATTCTGCTTTGTTCATGGAAGTTGATTTAATGGTTTTATTAACTCGACAAAATTATTCGCTTTTATCAATCAGCAAAATATTTTTATGATTTTTTTATTTCGCCTCAAACCCTTATCAAATATGGCTTTTAGCCTCTTCGCCAACTTTTAACAGTTGATTTTATTTACGATAATTATGCCTGAAACTCAATGGCAGCAAGAGTTTTAGGTGTTTATTCTGTTTTTTGTCATCCTGTAATTCCCGTGGAACACTAGTGAAATCGCCTTTTGGCAAAGATTTCCCCGGTCGAAAAGTATCCACAATCAATTCACAACCTGCATCAGCGTTCGAAAGCTGAGTGCATTTTCGCCCCAGTGTTGGCGGGCATCTTCTCGTAAGGCAGGGGCAAATTCTTTAAGATATCTCTCATATTCTTCCTGGTTACCGGCCAGCAGCTGAAGAGAATAAGTAAGTCCCTCTGTTTCATCCTGGTCTTTGAGTTGCAACAAACGATGCTCCAGAAAGCAACCAGTTCTCATGATCTCCGGTATATGTTTTTCCTTCATCCATTTGAGCCAGTCAACGGCAATTGAATGGGCAACCAGTGTTGTAATGTTGTACAGGTGTTGCATATATATGATTATATCGGGAAACTAAATTCAGCTAAAACAGGACAATGATCGCTGTGTTTAACTTCCGGCAGTATGGCTGCTTTTTTCAGGTGACCGGATAAATTACCTGTGATACAAATGTAGTCAATGCGCCATCCTTTGTTTTGCAATCTAACTGATGGAAATCGCTGGCTCCACCAGGAATAGGCGCCTGTCTGTTCTGGATGGCAATGTCTGTAACTGTCGACCCAACCTTCTGCCAGCCATTGATCCATCCAGGCACGCTCCTCGGGCAAAAAGCCGGATGATTTTTTGTTTCCTTTTGGATCGTGGATATCAATCTCTCTGTGTGCGATATTGTAATCACCTACTACAATCAGGTGGGGATGAGTTTTGCGTATTTTCTTTAGATAATCGTTGAATTCATTCAGCCATTGATATTTATAGGATTGCCGGTGGTCTCCGCTGGTGCCCGATGGAAAGTAGGCATTGACTAGTGTAAAATGCTTGAATTCAGCGGTTATTACCCTTCCTTCCTCGTCGCTGACGGCGGCACCGTGTCCATTGCTGACTTTTATCGGACTGATGCGGGTTAATACAGCAACTCCACTGTAACCCTTTTTTTGCGCGGAAAAAAAGTGTGTTTCATAGCCCAATGCATGCAGAGCTGCTACATCGATATTTTCTTTTTCTGCCTTGATTTCCTGTAAGCAAATGATATCGGCCGGTTGTGTTGCCAGCCAGTCCATGAAGCCTTTGTTGATGGCCGCCCGGATTCCATTGACATTATAACTGATGATGCGTATGGTGGACATAGTAACTTTAAACAGTGGCCGGCAAGATAATGAATTCGTTGTGTTCCTGATTCCCTCAACCAATAACAACTTTTAAAACATATTGAGTACAGGCGAATAGGCCAATAATAACAAAAGGTTCATTGTTCGGGAATCAGCTATTGCTTGTGTCATAAGTATTCTTTCGGGCAAATTTATACCCTGCACACGCATAACGATTTGATTGTTTAGTCCGATATCTTTCCAAAAATGATATCTACCGCGAATTCTTATGAAGAAGGGTTGCCCCAAAACAATCCCGCTTAATTCAAATTCTGTTGGTAATGGATAGCTTCTGAATACCGGTTCGAGATTAAAAACTGTGGCCGAATCAATTCCGTTATAAGAACGATTCAACCATATCATATCTGTTTCATCCAGCCGGGGTTTGTACTTTGCCGTAAAGTAGGCAACAGTATCGGTGTTTTGGAGGAGGTAATGAATGCGTTTTTGAACAAGGGGGAATGCACCCTCCATTACTGTTTCCTGGTTGGCAATGCTGAAAAAACGGGCGTCATAGGTTTTGTCATTGAGAACATCTCTCATTACATGTTGGAGACATAGGAAATCGTTTTCTCCTAACTTTCTTAACAATTTTAGTGTGTCAAAAACTGAGCCCGGAAAATTCTCACTTTTTTTAGTATTGACCCATACTTTTGTAACTTCCTGATCGCCGTTTCTGAGTAGTTGACTGCCACCATTATAAGTGAATCGGAATGCATTGTTTTTTAGTTCCGGTCGGAGGATATCAGGGTTTTTTTGTGAACTAGAAGGGATAAAATTATTATAGAAGTAGGCAGGAGGCACTTTCAATTCAATCAGTGATGCAGTATTGTCACGGTTAAATATGATTTTCATTCCCTGTAAAAATGCTTCGCTAAATCCCCTGGCAGTGGTAGGTAAAAAATAGGGTCTATCTTCAATAAGCATTCCATTGAAAAGAAATCCTATGGCCGGCGACTCTGCCTGTGTGAACGATAAATCGAGTTCATTTTTCTCAACCAGCTCATTTTTGGAGTTGACCAGGTAGAAAATAATTTTGATAACTGAAGACGATCTGCGGGCTATTACAGTATCCGGAGCGTATTCTCCTGTTGCAGAAAAGAATACTGATGGCTGCATTTCAAAGAAATCTATCCATAAATGCAATAGAGAGCTGTTTCTGTCTTTGATGACCAGTGGCTTCTCTTTCTTCAAATCAACCAGCTCCGGGAAGCTTACGGGTAGCTGTAGTGAATCTGTCAGCCGCCAGGATCTTTCCTGGTATAGTATTTGTTGTAGTTGACTTGCCAAAGAAACGTTCATTGCCCGGTCTCTTAAATAATCAGGTAGTGGTCCAACTGCGGAGTAGCAACGTATTTCTTCCAGTTTAACTTGTTGCTGTCCGGCAGAAGGCACTGCTACCATGCAAAAGGAAAACAGGCAATAATAAAATTTCAGCAAGTTTCTGATCATGTATTGTAATATTACAAATAAAATCTTATTCCCCATTTTTCATTCAATTCGGAAGTATGTCTAAA
>DAIMYK010000135.1:0-5263 GCA_036734525.1 Sediminibacterium sp.
AATAAAGATGGGCGTCGCCGCTATTTTACAGTGGCAGGTCTGGTAAGGGAGGAATATTGGCGGGCACCGCGTAAACTGGATAAGCAGCAGCTGGATACGATATTGGTAGCAGATCCCGCAGATCCGAATGTTTACAAAAAAGTTGTCATTAAAATGGAGGGACAATCGCTTCGACACGGCACCTGGCGATATTTCGATCCTGTTTATGGTCGTGTGATAGCAGAGGAAAAATATGTGCTGGATGTATTGCAGGAAGGAGGCGTAGCTGCAGCTGCCCCCCGCGATACTGCTGTGAAAAAACAAGTGATGCCTAAATTGCCGGATGCCCCCCGTATGGGAGGTAAAGCCAGGAATAAATCGGTGATACAATAAGTTGATTCGACTAAAAAATCAACTCACTTCTACCCCTTTCTTTTCTTCCTGAATTGCTGGTTGATGTACATCATTTGATACTGGATGGCATTCTCCCAGTAGGGCCAGTTGTGTTCTCCCGGACGTTCCAGGTATTCATGGGGAATTTTCAGCTTCAACATTTTTTCATGTACTGCCCTATTCATGGGTATTACCCTGTCTTCGGTTCCGCAGTCAATTAAAATGCTGAGGGAATCTTTCGGATATTGTTCAATTACATTCAGCACGCTCCAATCTCTCCAGTAGGCTGCATTTACTACGGTATCACCCAAACGCTTTTCTACATTGTATCCCCTGCGGATCACACTCACATGCAGGGCACCGCTCATGCTACCGGCTATGCTGAAGCGATCGGCATGGCGAAATGCTATGAACAAAGCTCCATGTCCGCCCATGCTCAGGCCGGTGATAGCACGGCCCCTGCGGTCGTTGATGGTGCGGTAAGCACTATCCATGTGATCGGGTACTTCTTTAGCAACATGTGTTTCATAGCGGAAGCCGGAATCGATCGGACTATCAAAATACCAGCTGGTAGAGGCGCCGTCCGGACAAACAATGATCGCCTGGTATTGATCTGCCAGGGCCCGGATGGCCGGAACTTTTTTGATCCAGTTAGAATAGCTTCCTCCGGCACCGTGCAACAGGTAAACAACGGGGTAGCGTTGCATGGGTTGGGAGGAATATCCATCAGGCGTTACTACCACAGCAGGAATGGATTTCTGCATGGAACGACTGTAGATCTGTATGGTATCTACATCCGCTGCCAGCAGCGTGGCAGGAAAGAAAAGGATACAGAAAAATTGGAGAGATTTTTTCATGGTAGAAAAATTCATCATTGCTGAATTGAAAAAATAAGTTCGTTTGTTTTTTAACGGTATAACAGATCGGTGTTTTACCGGTCCGCCTTCAGTGAAAATACCTGCGCAATAAAAAAACCCGGATCAAATAAATAATCCGGGTCTATTGTGATGTTACTGTTTCTTTTGCTGAGATACCTGCATGGGGTTGCCTGTCTGAGGCATGCCGCCTCTGCCGCCGGGCATCCTGCCTTTGAAAATGGCAAACTTACTGGCTTCAGGAGCTTGGGGCCAGGTGTTGTTGGACTCATTGATATCAGCAGTTTCGCGCATCGGATCTATTTGAATTTTCACTGCCTTCTTTTTGGTCATATACACCTTGCTCATGTTTTTCTCATTCTTTCTCCAGATCTGTGCGGGAATATTTTCACGCATAGTAGTACCATCCTCAAAAGTAAACTCAACGATTACCGGCATGATAAGTCCGCCTTTGTTGGAGCAGTTGATCTCATAGAGATGCATGCCACCATATTTGGCTTTCTCCTCTTCTGTCAGTGACTCCATCGCAGGCGATGTTGGCATTGGCAGACGGGTTACTGAATCATAAGGCTCCAGTCCGCGAGCATAGCGCCAGTAGAAATCGCGCAGGGTTGTATCAACGTCGGTGAGGAAGAGAATATTCTTATCGTTGCGGTTGCGGATTTTGGAAATATCTTCAAAAGAGTTCACCAGTGGTTTGGCTATCGGGCGGCCATTGGCACCACCCATACCGCGGCCTCCCATACCTCCGGGCATGGCCATATTGGGATCGAATACAGCGTATCGAACGCTGTCGAGAGATATATCACAGGGATCGATTGTATAGAACCATCCGCGCCAGAACCAATCGAGGTCTTCACCGCTGGCATCTTCCATGGTACGGAACAAGTCTGCAGGGGTCGGGTGCTTGAACGCCCAGCGACGTGCATATTCTTTGAATGCCTCATCAAAGAGTTCTCTTCCCATAATGGTCTCGCGCAATATATTGAGTCCCGCTGATGGCTTGGCATAAGCATTCGAACCCAGGCTGATGATGTGTTCACTGTTCGTCATGATCGGCTCGAGCTGATCTTTGGGTAAGCGCATGTAATCTGCCATGGCAAAGGCAGGTCCACGACGGGAAGGGAATTTATTATCATACAATTCTTCCGTCAGGTATTCAACGAAACTATTCAGGCCCTCATCCATCCAGGTCCACTGGCGTTCGTCGCTGTTCACAATCATTGGGAAGAAGTTGTGACCCACTTCATGGATGATCACTCCTACCATTCCGTTCTTGGTAGATTCACTGTAGGTGCCATCTTTTTCAGTGCGGCCATTGTTGAAACAGATCATTGGGTATTCCATACCATTGCTCGCTTCGATGCTCTGAGCAGTAGGATATGGATAAGGAATAGAAAACTTACTATAGGTTTTGATGGTATGTGCCACCAGTTTGGTGGAATAACGGCGCCAAAGATTGTATGCTTCTTTTGGATAGGCGCTCATGCACATTACTTTCTTGCCTTCTACATAAGCCGGCATGGCATCCCACACAAATTTCCGGCTGGATCCCCAGGCAAAGTCACGTACATTGTTGGCAGTAAAGATCCATGTCTTGGTGGCTTTGCTGCGCTGAGTTTCCGCCTTGGTGGCTTCATCCAGGGTTACGATCTCAATAGGTTCAGTTACAGTCTGCGCTTTCTGCCAGCGGGCCAGCTGAGTGGAATTCAGTACTTGAGGATAGTTTTTACATTCCCCTGTTGCCATTACTACGTGATCGGCAGGAGCAGTGATCTGCACATCATAGTTGCCAAAAATCAAAGCGAATTCGCCCGTACCGGCGAACTGGTGGTTTTGCCAGCCCTGGAAATCACTGTACACACAAAGACGGGGGAACCATTGGGTAATGGTGAAGAGTGCATTGCTGTCTTCAGAGAAGATCTCATATCCACCACGTCCGAAGAACTGATAGCGGTTGGTTATTTTGTAGGTCCAGTCAATTGAAAAAACAAATTGCTGACCGGGCTTGAGAGGTGTCGGCAGGTTCACACGCATCATGGTTTTGTTGATGCGATAACTGAGTGGCTTACCATTGGCATCAGTAATTTTTTTGATCAGCTCACCATTGCCATTGTCTTGTCCGGCAGTAGCCATCTGATCCAACTGACCTGTGGTATAAACGCGGTTAAGGTTGGTACTGGATTGATAGTTGGCATTGTTCACTGAACTGTGCTGGTTCTCGTCGAGTTGCAGCCATAGGTAGGTCAGCACATCAGGAGAATTGTTGTAGTAAGTAATGGTCTCGGAGCCGGTCAATTTGAAGTTGGCTTCGTCGAGGGTACACTTGATTTTGTAGTCGGCACGTTGTTGCCAGTATTTCGGACCGGGTGCGCCGCTGGCAGTGCGGTATTCATTGGGAGTGGGTAACATGGTTCCCAACTGTTCAAATTTATTGCCGTGATTAGAACCCGGATTGTAATACAGGTACTGGGCAAAACTTTGTTGTGCCAGGAAAAGTGTGGCAAGCAAAAGGATTTTTTTCATACTAAGGAATTAAAAATGAAGCTCTTTCTATGGCCATTTGAAGTGCCAATGCACTAATGACGCCCGAAAAATACAAAATATATTCTCTTCTATTGCAACGAAATAGGTGAACGGCGATCAAAGAAATGATCAAAATAACCAAAACAATGAGTATTTGTCCGATTTCCAGTCCCACATTGAAGGCCAACAGCCGCGGCAGAACGGCGGTGGTATTGCCGAGCAGGCTTTTCAGGTAATTGCTGAAGCCCAGTCCGTGAATGCAACCGAAGAAAAGGGCAAAGAAATAAATGGCAGGGAAGCGGGAGGAAAAACTGAATTTTTTGACAAAAATATTACTCACTGCGGTGATTACGATGGTAACGGGGATGAGGAATTCAATCCAGTCACCCGGTACGTCGATGAAAGAAAAAACGCTCATGGCGAGGGTGATGGAATGGCCGATGGTAAAGGCAGTAACGAGAATCAGTAACTTTTTCCTATCGGGAAACTGGTACCGCTGCCTCAGGGCAGCTAAAAAAAGGATGTGATCGATGCCCCGCCAGTCGGCGATGTGCTTAAACCCTATTTCCAGGTACAAACTAAAATCATTCATTTGCTGGTGCGCTGATTTATTGTGAATTTTGAGAAATGAAACGGGCTTTAAAGATACTGATTTGGCCGCTTTTGCTGATGAGCACTTCTTTTGTTCATCCCTTTTATGTATCGCTGATAGAGATCAGGCACAATGAGGCGGAAGCCACTGCTGAGATCAGTGTTCGGATATTCACAGACGATCTGGAGCAGGTATTGCGCAAGCGTACCAATACGACGATTGATTTGGTGAATCCAAAGAACAAAGCTGCAGTGGAAGCCGAGCTGAGCAAATACATTCGGCAGAAAATACAGTTGAACATTGATGGCAAGCCCTGTCAGCTTGAATACCTGGGGTATGAGGTACAGAAGGAAAGTGTTTGGAGTTATTGGGAAGTAAGCCAGGTGAAATCGATGAAGAGTTTACAGGCAGAATGTAATCTGTTGTATGATTTTGTCAACCTGCAGACCAATATATTTCACGTGAAGAAAGGAGAGAAAGAGTGGAGCAGGAAACTGGATTATCCTGAAACCAGGTTACTATTTAGTCTTTAGTCTGCTTCGGTTTCGTTCACTTTGACGAGTACCTTATCGATCCGGTGGCGGTCCATGTCCACTATTTCCATTTCAAAAATTTTCCATGTAAGTGAGTCTCCGGTAGAATGAATTTATCTCAATTCATGGATAATGAATCCCGCCAGGGTATCAAATTCCTGGTCACCTTCCATCATCCATTCAGTTTTATCGAACTGGTCGAGAAAATCGTAAAATGGTATTTGGGCATCTATGAGGTAACTTCCATCCTGTCGGCGGGTGATCTCAAAGTCTTTGTCTTCTTCCTGCGGAATATCTCCGACGATGGCTTCCAGGATGTCATTGAGGGTAATAAGTCCCTGAACGGAGCCTTATGCATCTACGAT
>DAIMYK010000136.1:0-5256 GCA_036734525.1 Sediminibacterium sp.
ATCAAGGCCTAAAATGGCGGCCATGGTTGACGGGTTGATTTCGCATGCCCGCTGCATGGCCAACGCCCGTTTCGAAACCAAACGCAGGGCATCTTCGAAAGACAAAGTTTTATTTGCTACTAAGGAAGAAAACTCACCGAGTGAATGCCCGGCCACCATGCTGGGTTGCTGCACATCTTGCGACAGTGCTATAGCAACTGAATGGATGAACACGGCTGGCTGTGTCACCTTTGTTTGTTTGAGTTCGTCAGCGGTGCCGCTAAACATGATTTGGGTGATGTTGAAACCCAGAATATCGTTGGCGGAATCAAACAGTTGCTTCGACTTTGGATTGTTGTCGTAAATATCTTTGCCCATGCCCGTAAATTGGGCGCCTTGGCCGGGGAATACGAATGCTTTCATGATGCAAATTTATGATTTAAGAACTCAAATTCATGATTTTTGACAAGCGTAATTGTATGCTGGTTGACGCTTAAAGCCTTTCAATAATCACGCTATAAATCTGGACTTTAATTGTTACACCTAAAATTTAAATCATGGCTACTAGAGCAGATGTCGGATGGCCAAAAACTACGGGTAAGCCCTAAGACAATTAAAGTTTTATCGAGGGCTTTACACTTTTATGAAAGTACAATAATTATAATAGTGGCCGACTAATTAAACAAGTCGTTTGCCACTATTATTATATATGTATATTGATTCTTCGAATACTGAATAATAGAATTTATATTTTTTCTAATCAAGCATGAAATGTATAACCAATTTATTTTTTTACAAGTTTTAAAGCAATTTGCTGCCTATTCGGACTCAATAGGTTTGGCTGTTGTGTTTATTAGTTTGATTATTAGTTATGAAAATCTGCTCTCATCATTTAAAGTTTGGATTTTTTTATTCTATTTAATCTTTTTTTCATTTACAGTTGTTACTACGGTATTCAATATCTTAGATGCAAATAATAATTGGGCATACAACTCTTTACCCGTTCTATTAACAATACCGCTTTATTATTTTTTTGAAAAGCTGCACGCCTCCTTATATCTAAAAATATTTAATAGAGTTTATGTTTTACTTTATTTTTTTAGTGCAATTGTTTTTTGGAAAAACATTTTTCAGATTAATTTAAATCCATTCTTTTATCTTCTTTTTTCATTTTATATTTTAGTAAATTCAGTAGGTTATTTATATGAGGAAATGACTTTAGTGCGCAGCCAGAACGTTTTTAATAAGATTGAATTTTGGTTCATAAGTTGTTTGTTTTTTTATGCAATTATTTGTGTAATTGTATGGTCACTTTTTTCATATTTGGAAAATAATTACATAGCTCAAGAAAAATTTATGCATCCGGGGCACCTATGGGTATATTGCCATAATACTATTCTTTTTATACAAAGTTTTGTATTTTCAATTGCAATTTTTAAAATTTCGTCACGAAAATGAAAGCAATTGTACTTGATGTCAAGTTAAACCCAATTTATTTGGGTATTGGCATTCTCGTGCTTTTTTTTGTTTTGATGTTTATTCTTTTTATTAGCTATATCCGTAAATTATATAAAATGCGTGACGAGCGGTTACAACTCGAAGCTCAGATCGCCAAAGAAGTTAACAATGCCCGCAACGAAATTCAACAGCTTACCCTGAACACCATTAGCCAGGAAATACATGACAATGTAGGTCAGTTACTCAGTCTGGCTAAAATGCAATTGAACCTGATAGCTGAATCAACGGAAAAAAACCCACAGCTGATTGAGGAAACCAAAGAGAATATCAGCAAGGCCATGTCAGACCTGCGGGATCTGGCCAAGGGGATGAGCAGCGACCGCATCAAAGTATTGGGCTTGTACGATTCAGTCATCCAGGAAGCAGAGCGCATCAGCAGAGCCGGCTCATTAAGCGTAGAAGTTAGTAGCGAAGGTGAGAAGAAAGAACCCGATCATCAAAAACAACTGGTGATCTTCAGGGTGATTCAGGAATGCTTCCAAAATATCATCAAGCATGCACAGGCAGCTCATGTAACAGTTGCCTTTACTTATATGCCATCAGCATGCGATATTTCTATACAGGATGATGGCAAGGGCTTTGAATTCAATTCACAAAGAACATCTACCAGCGGACTCGGACTCATGAATATCTTCAACCGGGTGAATCTGGTAGGCGGTGTAGCCAAAGTGAACACGGCACCTGGCAAGGGAACGCAGATTCTCTTGCATATTCCCATTTAAGTGTTGGCTCCTTCTATTCCCTCCCGCATAAAAAATAGTATCTTTTGTCCGTGAAAAATATTTTCTTTCCGCGGCTTTTCCACCTAATACTCTTACTGCCTGTTATGCTGGCAGCACAGAATAATGCGGTTAGTACCCAATTAGTCATGCTCGGAACCGGAACTCCCTTTGCCGATCCCGATCGTTCCGGGCCCTCACTGGCCATCATAGTGAATGATCTGGCCTATGTAGTTGATTGTGGTCCGGGAGTTGTGAGACGTGCTGCCGCCATTGCACAAAAACATCAGCTGCCGGCATTGAAGCCCGATCGACTCACCCGTCTTTTCATCACGCACCTGCATTCCGATCATACTGCCGGGTACAGTGATTTTATTTTCACACCTGCCGTACTCGACAGAAACCAACCCCTGCAGGTGATTGGTCCGCCGGGTATTCGTCGCATGACGAAGCATTTGCTGAAAGCCTATTCCGAAGACATGGAAATTCGGATCAAAGGATTGGAAATGGGGAATGCCGATGGTTATAAAGTAGAAGTGAAAGAAGTCACCCAAGGAGAAGTTTACCGCGATGAGCATCTTATGGTTGAAGCATTTGAAGTACAACATGGCAGCTGGCGGCATGCGTTGGGCTATCGGTTTACCACAAAAGACAAAGTGATCGTGGTATCGGGAGATTGCACCTACAGTGAATCATTGATTGCTATGGCAAAAGGGTGCGATATTTTGGTACACGAAGTTTTTTCTGAAGCCGGACTTCAAAAAAGAGAAGAACGCTGGCAACGATACCATTCCACCTTTCACACCTCGACCAGTCAGTTGGCCCGCATTGCTCAAGAGGTGAAGCCCGGTTTATTGGTGTTGACACATCAACTGACCTTCGGAAGCAGTCTGGAAAGTTTGTTGGAAGAGATTGGCAGGACCTATATTGGCAAAGTGGTCAATGCTAAGGACGGAGATGTATTTTGATAAGTAATACTCTTTCGGGTAAATCTGCTGAAAAACTTACTATTTTAGTGGGTGAAAAATGATCCGGCGACTTGCTACACCCCCCTGCTGCCGCATGCCTGCCGCCGGATCATGATGCAAAGCTGGATACTCACTCTGTAATCTATTGGTAGTCTCAAAAATTTTTTATGCCGGTCAATAAAAATGCCCTTTTGCGCTATTACGCCATTGATGCCTGCCTCAACAACAGCATGAGACCCTATCCTGATCTCGAGCAGATTCGCCGGCATGTGATGCGACAGTTGGAGATTGATATTTCTATATCCATGCTGAACAAAGACCTGGCACAGATGCGCGATTTGTATGATGCACCTATCAAATATGATAAAATCAGAAGGGGCTATTGCTATGAGCAGCAGGGATATTCCATCAAGAAATTGCCCTTATCGGAAGAGCAGATCGCAGCTCTCGATTATTCCACGGCATTGCTGCAGCAATTAAAAGGAAGCCGCATTTTCGAACAGTTTGAATCTGCCATCAACCGGCTCATTGAAGGTTACCGGGTGAGTAAGTTATTGGGGAAATCTGAAAAGCAATTGATACAGGTGGAAGAACCGGTGAAGACAGGTGGCAATGAGTGGCTGGAACCCTTGCTGCGGGCCATTGTAAACCGAAGGGCCCTCGAAATCTCCTATGCCCGCTATGGCGCTTCCCAGAAAGTGCATACCTTATCGCCCTATCTGATCAAAGCTTATAGAAACCGCTGGTACGTGGTGGGGTATTCCACTACTCGAAAGAATGTTTTGATTTTCTCTCTCGACAGAATCACCGACGTGCGCAAATCAAACCAGTCCTTCTATGATGCGCCCGGCTTTCAGCCGGATGATTATTTCCGGTATTCTTTTGGTATTACGCATGTTCACGGTGCACAGCCGGAAAAGATAGTACTGGCATTCGATAAAGTTCAGTCCCCCTATATTGTTGCACAGCCACTCCATCATTCCCAGCAGGTAATAGAAAATACACCCAATGGAGTCGTCATTGAACTGACGGTTTATGATACCCCCGAACTGCTGATGACGCTATTGGGCTATGGAAACGGAGTGGAAGTAAGGTCGCCCGCCTCTTTGAGGGGGAAAATCAAGGAAATTATTCAGCAGATGCAATCAGTCTATCAATAGGTGGCAGAGTGTACCTTTACTTTTGTGCTCTAAAATATTTGTATGGAATCTACTGCTTTGATTTATGTTGTTATTGCCCTCGCAGGGGTGCTGCTGGGTTATCTGATCGCTTTTCAGTTGCAAAAATCTTCCCGCCAACTGCTCGAAGAAAATATTCTGCGGCTTGACGAATTGCTTCGGATAGAAAAAGCAGCTCATGACTCGGTTCGGGCTCGCATGGAAGCATCGGAAAAGCAGGGACTTTTATAGGATGAAAGATTGAATACTACCCGTCAGAAACTGGAAGACGCCAAAAAGGCACAGCACAAGATCAGCGATGACATGAAGTATGAAATAGAATTACTGGCTACCCGGTTGATCAGTGGGAATACGCAGCAACTGGTTTCTAAGAATGAAGAGAAGTTAGGTCAGTTATTGCAGCCACTGCAACAAGAGCTGACGGGTTTCAAAAAAGCTGTTCAGGATGCTTACCAGAAAGAATCTAATGAGCGGTTCAGTCTCTCCAAGGAAATTGAGAAGCTAGTACAAAGTTCTGTTCGGGTGAGTGAAGAAGCAAATAACCTGGCAACAGCATTGAAAGGGAATTCTAAAACAATGGGAGATTGGGGTGAGATGGTATTGGAAACCCTGTTGGAACACAGCGGACTGATCGAGGACCGGTATTATTTTGTACTAGAATTTTTGCGTTTGTATATGTCATCGGAGTTGTAGATACTGTCATAGGCTTGCAACTCTGTATCCCTCGGGATGTAACACAAGGCCAACTAGAGGAAGTTGTAAAGATCTTTTTAGATTCTAGGCCGCAAGTAAGGCACCTACCCGCAGATGTAATAGTCATTGTCGCCTTAGAACAATACTGGCCCTGCAAGGAGAGGAAAAAATCATGAACAATGAAGCACTAATCCGTGCGTG
>DAIMYK010000137.1:0-5253 GCA_036734525.1 Sediminibacterium sp.
GTTCCACTGGATTTTGTTGTGAAATTGGGAGAAAACATGCGAGGCATCAATTCCGGTGCAATACCGCCGGATTGGTCGGCAAAGCTGACCCTGATTATAGGGTCTAATTTTTCAATGCGAATGCTCACGATTGCCTGTTCTCCTTCCTGACATGCCTGAATCGAGTTAAGCAAGAGGTTGGTAAATAGCCGATCAATGTGACCCTGGTCACCCATCATCCATACAGGCTCATCTGGCAAGAAAAGACGAATGCTACAATTGTCAGATAAATCATACAATCTTGCCCACTGTTGAACTACTGCCACCAGATCAAGCTTCTCAGGCCGAGCCAGACTAATCTGTGCATACTGAGCGAAGTCACCTGCGATTCGAGATAATTGATCTATTTGTGTAATCAATGTCGCATTGGTTTTTAGGTATAATTCCGGTAAACGTGGATCATTGCGTTGCAAGGCTTCCTGGAGATACTGAATACTCAATTTCATGGGAGTCAATGGGTTCTTGATCTCATGTGCAACCTGTCGGGCCATTTCCCTCCAGGCCACTTCTCGTTCGGTCACCGCTAAAGCACTGGCACTCGCTTCAAGTTTACGAACCATCTTATTGTATTCTGTGATGAGAAGTCCTAATTCATCATTGCGGTTCCATTGAATAGCTTCATTCACCTTTCCGAGACTAATCTGTTGCATTTTCCGGCTGATCAATTCAAAAGAATCGGTGATCCTTCCGGTAAAATAAAAGGCAATGATTCCAGCAATCAGAAAAATGAAGGCATTCAGGTTAAGAATAGCTGCCAGAAATCCGGAAATCTCCTGGTTCAATTCTGCCTGTGTGTTGAGATACGGAATATTCAGATAAGCATAGGTGGTTCCGGATGCATCAGTTAGTGGCTGGTATATACTAAGGTATTTGAACCTGCCGATTGTTTCAGTTTGCTGAAAGCGAATGCTTTTCAACTTGGTCAACTGCTGAAAAGCATCAGCATTCATCTTTTCACTCAATAGTCTCTTGTTGTAAATATAGGGTTGGGTAGATATAAGCAAATTTCCACCGGTACTGTAGTAATTGATATCAGCATTGTGCTGTTCGGAAATTTCTGAGATTACCTGTTGCATTTGGTTACCCAATCCTATGGGATTACCCTGTAATTCAATGCTTTCCAAACTGGCAGTTCGGGAATTGATTTCATTGGCCATTACCTGAATCGATCGTATTAGCCGTTCTTCATTGTTCTGATTGAATCGATTGATGAATAAAGTAATGGTAGTGATGCTGATTACCAGAAAAGAGAAAATACTGATAAAAATTATGATTGACTGCAATTGAGAGCGGATCTTAATTTGAAAAAGTGAAATCAGTTGCTTCTTTCTGAATCCGGTGTTGAATAATAAGGCCGCCTTATCGAATAGAAATGAAATAAAAAGAAAAGCACAAAACAAATAGGCAAAAAGGGTCAATAATTCTCTAACTGTATTGTTCTTCCGAACAATCATAACCTGTTTATCATTTCCTTCCGTGAGCCATAACTCTGTGAATCCATTCATTTCCACTTTGCTGAGAGCAGAAGTGTCGGTTTGTTCCTTTCGAGGATTGGAAGAAAAGGGGTAGCTCCCAAAATTTTCTGATAATCTTCCTCTCTTATAAACAGCATGGGCATATCCGGAGGAAGGATCGGTCAGGGGGTCAGCTACCTGATTGAAAAGTTCAGGATACAATGCCTCACTTTTGTATCTATTGGCTATGATGAGAACATAAACATACCCCTGTATATTCTCATTTATTGAAATCGTCTTTCGGAAGGCATAACTAAAGGACTTATTTCCGGGGCCTGCTGTGTATAGCGCTTCGATATCGCTGGGTGCGGCGTGCCATTCTATCAAAGAATCCAGGTCCAAACAACGGGTCGTATCGTCATTGAAAAGTGATTGCCGGACGGCATTATAAGTCAAAATTCTGGTGTCGAATTTATTTAAATAACCGGAAAAATTCTGACGCGTCAAACTGTCTTTGAGCATTTTATTTTCCTGTTCGGAAAGGGAAAACCTGTAAAAATTATTTTGCAGCCATCGATCATCAAAGTTTGTTGCAGCAATACTGAGTAGGTTTTCTCCTAACGGGTCAGATTGGTGAACAAGACGTTCAGCCATTTTTTCCCTTTGTAACCATTCAACCTCACGAAACCTTAGCATCACAAGTGAAGCAACAGATAATGCAAAGAACATGACCCAAAAGATATAAAAAGGGGATGCTGAGAGACCACTAATGACCTCATTTTGTCTGAAATTCACCAATAAAATATACCCTACTATCCAGGCTGTAATTCCAGCATACAGTGATAACAAGTTGCTATCTTTCAGCTGAAACAAAACAAATCCTCCAGCTAGTAAAACTCCCGGGATCTGCCAAAAAACCGACACTTTATTCCTAAGTAGCGGTATGAGCAAAATTTCAGACAAATGATAGAAAATGAGTACCAATAAGCATAGGACAATGAAACTGATAAAACTGAAGATGGAGAGGCTAAAGAAATTGGAGACATCAAATGAAATCTTTGCATCTTCTACCAGACTACATACTATACTGGCTAGTAATATACCAGAAATAGATAGTAGCAGCGTATTCAAAAAGGGCACCCATTGTCCTATAGGCATGGTGGAAGTGGCAGTTCTGAATAGTCTGCGTGATCTGTAAAATCGCAACAACCAGTAGACAATTGCAGCATTTACCAATAAATCACCCAAGGATGGATGAATCATATTTGAGGCATATAATCCAGGATCGAACAACTGAATTTTTGAAAAATCGAAGGGGACATGAAATCGGTAAGTCAACAATCGTAAAAAAATAACAGACCCCAACAAGAATAGAAAACCCTGTTGAAAAGAATACATTCTAACCCATTCTGAGGCAATGTTGTGTATAAATGCCAGTAAACAAAGAATGGCCAGAAGCCGGAGGAGAATGGTTATGGTGTCATATTCAACAAATTCGCGACCGGTTTTGAGTTGAATCCGAAAGAGAGGTTTCCCGTTGGTAATTTCCACTGGCAATGATCCGGGTGCATCACTGATGGTATATTGATCTTCCAGGTGTTCTAGTCCCTCAAAATCTGTTCTGAGGTATTTATTTTCCATGAAATAATGCCATCGTATTGGAACCAGGGCCAATAATGTATAAGCATTGCCATCCAAAGTCAGGTCTTTTCTTATTAACTCAAAGTCTCCATTTCGGTGATTGACAAAATGAATTCCATTTGGCAAATTGAGTTCTACAGGATCGACATATACGTGGTTGGAATTCCAGTACAGGAGTCGAGCATTATTGGTGTTAGCCCTGCCTTCATACAGGAATAATGCAGTCTCACCTTTTATTGGATTTACTACCGGATCTTCACTTAGCAATAAATTTTTTATCTGTAGAGTATCAGAAGCCAACAAATCAATTTGTTGATTTTCTGCAGCAAGTCTTTTTTCAAGAGTTGTTTTTACTTTCGCCGGGGATGACCGATAACTCCAATAGTTGGTGAATAGAAATGATAACGTGTACAGCCAGGCGGCCGTAATCAATAAATAGCCATTTCGGTATACAAATGATTTCCAGACAGTACTCACCTATCCTTTTTTGCTTTGATTCCAAAGTTCATCCATTTCCGCCAATGTCATATCATTGAGCGACTTTCCTGCCGTTGCTGCCATTTGCTCCATATTTTGAAACCGGCGGATGAATTTTTGATTGGTTCTTTCCAACGCTCCTTCCGCATCTACTTTCAAGAAGCGGGCATAGTTGACGAGACTAAAAAGCAGATCTCCGTATTCATCTTCTATGGCATCTGCATTACCTGCTTCTATGGCTTCCAGTAGCTCATTTTTTTCCTCCTCGACTTTCTTCCATACATCTTCTTTGTTTTCCCATTCAAATCCCACTTGTTTGGCTTTTTCCTGAATGCGAATAGCCTTGACAAGAGCAGGTAAAGAGACAGGCACCCCACCTAAAACAGATTTTTTTCCCTCCTTCATTTTAAGTTGTTCCCAATTCTTTTTGACTTCATCTTCATCTTTTACCTCTACGTTTCCATACACATGGGGGTGTCTATTGATCAGTTTGGTACAAATACCATCGAAGACCTCTTCTAATGTAAATCGCTGTTGTTCACTGGCAATTTTCGCATAAAATACCAGGTGCAGGAATAGGTCGCCCAGTTCCTCCCGGATACCCGACCAATCATTGTTGGTTATGGCGTCTGCCAATTCATAAGTCTCTTCAATGGTAAGGGGGCGAAGTGTCTGTTCAGTCTGTTTTCTGTCCCAGGGGCATTGCTCCCTTAGTTCGTCCATGATGGTGGTCAGCCTTAAAAAGGCCCTGGCTGCAGGTGCAATTGGTTCCATTGGTAGAAATTAATAGGGTAAGTTACCTATTCAGTGTGCATTTTATAGGTTTGTTCACTAAAAAATATACACAAAGCTTTACGATAACAAAATTCATACCGAATATTGCAATCAGCGGACTATTCATCTGCTCTACTATATGCATAAAATACTGGTAATTTGGGGATTGCTCTTCAGTTGTTCTGTGGAGGCTCAGTATTATTTCAATGATTTACTGGCCAACAAACAGACCCATACCCAATACCAGACACTGCGTAAATGGAAAGTACGGTCATTCACAGTAGTAGCAGCTCCCGATCAACCTACGGCAAAAGAAGAAGTTCTGATTAACCAGGAAATCAGTTTAGATGGGAAAAGAATAGTGATCTATTCCAATGAAAATGCAGGAAAAACCTACAGAACCATCACACAATATGAGGGAGGTAAACTGATTCGGTCCATAGCAGGCACAAGAACAGGAGATATTACTACTCAATTCACCTATGCTGCCAACGGACTGCCCTTGAAGATCCAAAGTACCACAAAAGATACGGCACTCGGTATTAATCAACTTGAGGTACATCACTATTTCTATCAAAAAGATAGTATTCCTGACTATGCGTTTGTAATCAGAGATAATTCTGATACGCTGCGAGTGAATTTTATAATTGATTCACTTCAATTGGTGGCTGAAGAAAGGTGGATGCGCGGCAATAAACAGGTGGAGCGGTATTACTACTATTATGATAATAACAGACGACTCACCGACATAGTACGTTTCAACAATAAAGCTGGTCAGCTGCTGCCCGATTTTATATTTTCGTATGATGAAACCGGTATAATGAACAAGATGATTCAAGTGCCAAGGTACGGTAACAATTATCTGTCC
>DAIMYK010000138.1:0-5237 GCA_036734525.1 Sediminibacterium sp.
GAAGAATCGTTTTCGATGGCATTGCAGCAAAGGCTTAAAATTTATACGAAGAGTTGGATGACATTCAAATGGGACAACCCATTCAGTCAATTTCGATTAACCTGGAACTTTCAGTCGCTACCCTCCGGGGTGTGGTGGATGTATATGGCGACCGGTTCATAGTGCTGCAAAAAAACTCAAAAACAAAAAAAGAACTGTTCCCGGCATTTACCCGATACTGCTGTTTGCGGGCACAAAATTTACCCAGCAGCTTTCATTTTAGAAAAAAAGACAAGTTGGTATCAATTGATGCCAGTCAATTAAATCCCCAACAGGCAATGAATTGGCTGGAATTTGTTGCCAAAGGAATGATTGAGGGAACAGAAAAGCCCTTCCTGCTTTTCCCGGAATGGAGAAATGGAAAAACGGAACATTACTTTGATAACGGAAGAGATGGTATTGTAGAATCCTTACAGGGGGAATTGTTTAATAGCCAGGATCAATACCTCGCCAAAGCAATTGAATGGGGCTACCTCGGACCCACTTATTTTGATGAGTTAAAAGCCAACACAGAATTTGCTTGGGGGGTTCTGAACAACATTGATAAAAATTTGATGAAAGAAAAATAGAGCTGCATGCAAAAATTTGAAGTTGAGGAAGTAGTACTGGAAAAGAGCAATGTGATAGAGGCCGGTGCAGGCACCGGAAAAACCTATTCCATAGGCATTCTGGTACTGCGGCTGATACTGGAAAAGCACTTGCCGGTGCAGGAAATTTTGATGGTGACTTTTACCAAGGCTGCCGTGGCTGAACTAGAAACGCGCATTCGGGAATTCATCAACCTGGCTTATCAGTCAGCCATGGGGAAAGATATCGGAGATGCGACGATTGAACGAATGGTGCAAAGATCCATCAATCAACAGGGACAGGATGAAACGCGCCGATTATTAAAAGAGGCCCTGGCACTGATGGATGAAACATCTATCCAAACCATCCACAGCTTTTGTCAGAAAATCCTGCAGGAATTTGCCTTTGAAACAAAACAGGTTTTTGGTGCTCAAGCATTGTCCCCGGAACAGATGCAAGAAATGATGCTGCAGGCAGTCAATGATGAATGGAGAACATACATCACCACCCTGTCACTGGGATTACTCAAACACATCAACAGCATATTAGACAGGTCCATATTGCTGAATATGGTCAAAGAGGCGCTCGGAGGAAAAAAGTTTCATATACAAGTTGCTCCCAGAATACCTTTGCTCGATGCCACGCACCAACAAGAACTGCTTGACGAAATTGAGTCAGCAGTGAATGCTGCTGATGCTTTATGGCAAAAAATGTTGGATCACCTCAATGATAACCTGGCTGACTACCAAGCAGCAATCGCGAACAATGGCAGGGCAAGACAGTATCTGTCCAATTTTACTACGGCAGATGAAATTTTAGATTACATTAAACACAAGACTGATAAGATTTATGTAACGCAAGTTTTTGCTGATATGATCAGCGACCTGATAGCCTGGGATAACTTGCGGGTTATCTGCTCGGACACCAAAGCCCATGTAGCAAATCGCATCTACTCGTGGCTGTTGGATGAAATCATTCAAAAACTGGCAGAAAAAAAGCAGAGACGCTCTGTGCTGAGTTTTGATGACATGATTGAACTCCTGCACAAAGCTGTCTGCAAAGACAAGCATGTCGGACTAATACAATCTCTGCGAAAAAAGTACAAGGCGGTATTCATAGATGAGTTTCAGGATACCGACCGCCTGCAATATGAAATCTTTTCTGTACTGTTTACCCAACAACCCGACACCATCTCCTTTCTGATAGGTGACCCGAAACAATCTATCTATGGATGGAGGAAAGCAGATCTTTTCACCTATTTCAAGGCAGCGAAAGAGGCAGACAATCAGTTTGGCATGACGGTGAACTATCGCTCTGTGAGTCCGCTGATCAAAGCATTCAACGAGTTCTTTTTACCGCAACCGAGTTTTGACACATTTCATTTCAGTGGAGCTCCCGATGCCATCTTATACCAGCCGGTAGAAGCACCTGATCCCAATGATAAAGGGCAGCTGCGCTTCAATGGGGAAGAATTGGCTCCCATCAGCTTTTGCCGCGAATCGGGAGCCATTGCAGAACGAGTGGCGCTGCGGATAGCTGACCTTTTATACCAACCGGGTTATTGCATTCAAAAAAGCAATCAATCGCAAAACATACGACCCTCGGATATCACAGTATTAGTGAGATATGGTTTTGAGGCGGATCAGGTAAAAAAACAACTGGGTCGTTATCAGATACCCGCAATTATTCTCAGCAATGACAGCATTTTGTCCTCTCCCGAGGCGAAAGAAATGTTTTCATTATTAACTGCCATGGAGACCCATGTGATTGGAAAAATCAATAGAGCAGTCATTACGTCAATTGCAGGATATGGCATTGCAGATTTGGAAGAATTGGATGAAGAGGCTTTGGTAGAGAAATTTCGCTCCTGGTATGCAGTCTGGATAACAAATGGAATCTATGTTGCATTACAGTCCGTTTTTGCCTGTTTTGACATTACATCCCGCCTGTTACAATCTGCATCGGATAACGGCGAAAGAAAACTATCCAATTATATTCAACTCGCAGAAATATTACACCAGACCGAGAGCCGATTGAAGCTCCGTCCTGCAGAATTGATCAATTGGCTGCAAAAAGCCACCGAAGGAAAGAGAGAAGAGGGAGATGAATATGAACAACGCATCGAAAGTGATGCCGAGGCGGTGCAAATTATTACGATACACAAGAGCAAAGGGCTGGAATTCAATATCGTGCTGGCACCTTTTCTGGAACTCGAACATGCCTTCGGAAAAAATAAGCTGTATGCCTTTCGTGACACTGCCGGTGAATTTTTCTTTGGTAAAAGCGAATCCCTCAATGATGATGAAAAGGGATTAATAGGGATACAGCAGGAACAGGAAAATCGTCGGCTACTCTATGTTGCATTGACGCGAGCCAAATACAAGTGTTATCTGTTTACAAAGATGCCGGACAGTGCTGAGGGCACCTTGGGTTATTTTATAGATGAGCTTGCCAAGTTCCCTTCCGCATTGATTGAAACAACCGATGTGCTGCCGGATATACCGGTCAATTATCGGTACAATTCCAGTGCCACACAACTGGCCAACTTTAATCAGGCCAATTCATTTGTTCTAAAAGACAAAAACTGGCAAAAATTAAGTTACAGTTTTCTGAATTATGAGCCCGGCAGTTCAAAAGCCAGTGAATCACCGAGATCCAATACATCAGGTGATGATGCCTATGATCAATTCATTTTTCATCAACTGAGAAAAGGTGCCTTCACCGGTAATCTGGTGCACTACCTGATGGAGCATGTGGATTTTAGTAATCCCGCACAATGGACAACCATGGTAAGCCGATCACTGCAACGCATGGCGCCAGGACTAGAAGCGACGCATACGGAAGGTTTGAAACAAATGACAGAAGAGTTAAGTGAACTGGAGCTAAAGGCAGGCGGTCATAGCTGGCAACTCAAACAGCTTACGCCTGCAAGCCGACTCACCGAACTGGAATTTAATTTTCCTGTACAAGAGTTCATGACCCGCGAGTTGATGTCACTCTCAACTGGTGATACCCCTTTTCATTTGAAAGACGGACAAGAATGGCAGGGATTGATGAATGGGAAGATTGACTTCATCGGTTATCATGAGGGAAGGTATTATATAGTGGACTGGAAGACCAATCATCTCGGATACCAGACCGATGATTATGGCGCTGCTGCTGTGCAGGAAGCAATGAGCAATAATAATTATCACTTACAGTATTTCATTTACCTGTCTGCCCTCTATAAGTTTTTACAGCAGCGACTACCCAATTTCGAATACGACAAGCATATCGGAGGGGTTTACTATCTGTTTGTTCGCGGCATTCGCCGGAAAGGAGAACAAGGTATTTTTTATCGCCGTCCTTCACAGGAAGAGTTATTAGCATTCATGCGGGTGTTGGGAAAATAGCATGCATCTCTAAACTGAATTTCGCCTTTTCACCGCCACATAGTCTTTGGAATGAAATGAGAAGACTTTGCGGATGGATTCAATACTAACCAATATAATAGGCAGTGGGAAGTGATGTCTAGAAAGAGCTATTGAAAAGCATGACGCAACGTCACCTCATGCGTAAGCGATAAGTATGTTTTTACGGAGAAAAAAATGGCCATATAACTTCCAACTTATCGATATTGTTAAAATCATCAAATGAGGGTGTTGCCCATTAAACCCGCAAGTCCGTCTGAAGTCAATCTACAAAAGAATGCCATGAAAATACTATCCTACCTTTTAGTGATGACCCTGCTCGTTTCCTGCACAACAGCCAGAACAGTTGCTACAGTGCAGTCGGGAAGGACGATGTTGCGTACTCCAATGCCCCGAACCCAGGTTATAGTGGCGCCGCTCAGAACACCCCGTACCAAAGTAATTATTAGTCCGAACAGGGGACGGCACATGCGACCCGCTCTGGTGAGTCCGAGGGTGAATGTGCGGATAATTTGATTTTCTGATGTAAAAGTTAAGTACCTCAGTGATTTCCTTCCAGGATCATCTTTCGAATGACGAGAGAAGAGCATGCCGAGGAAAAAAAAGAGGTCCTATCAACGCAATTCACGCACACTTTGTATGTTGGCCATCACGTGAGCGTATTGCATTTTTATCAACTGACGGGCTCGGAAATCATTTTCAGCAAAGACTATAGTAACTATAGAACTACCCCCTTTCAATTGGATTTTTACTTCGAACTCCTTACAATTACTCATAGCAACAGGTTTCAATTCATAGATGGTGGCTTAACAAAACCAATCGGTGCCGGCAGTTCCGGCGAAGAAAGTGGTACTTACTCCCGAATAAATTGAGGCAACAACTCCAGCAAGGGCCTGCACGGCGCAATCAACAATGTAATGGTCATTTTCTTTTTTACATTCATGATCTGTCCGCCTGTCAAATCAAATCCCTGAAGCTGTTGCTCAAGAAAGGATTGCTCACAGGCCGGAAATGCCTGCTGAAAAATCTTTCTTCGTACCTCGATTTTCGGGCGATTGAACTGCACTTTATATAGAAAGCGTCTGTCAAAAGCATCATCCAGGTGATTGGCCAAATTGGTTGTGGCAATAAAGATTCCCTCAAAATCTTCCAACAGCTGAAGCAAAATATTCTGCAGCGAGTTAAAGGATTTATCATCGCTGGACTTCGCATGGAATCTTT
>DAIMYK010000139.1:0-5177 GCA_036734525.1 Sediminibacterium sp.
CCCTGGGGTATTTCGACAATGGCTATGACAGGCTGAATTTTAATGCCACTCTATCTATAGCCTATCTCGTTTCTGAATTCTTTTATCTAACTCAGGGTTGTATTGAGATAATCTTTCTCAATTGTTTTCCTTCCTCCCACCACCATCATCAACCCCACCATCGCTGCTAACGCAATCACGCCTCCCAGCAGCAATCCCTGCCACCATTTCCACTCATTCTTCTTCAAAGGCATCTCTGGCCTGTCTACCACCTGAACCGTTGGTGTCTCCTGTATCAGTGCCGTCTTGCTGATCTCTAAATTCTTCACGATCTCCGCAAATACCGTACTCTGTAAATACTTATTGCGGGTACTGATCTCGGCATCTACCTGCGGTGAAGCATAAGCAGGATTGGCATCCAATAGCCGTTGGGTGGCAGCTGCCGTTGCATAGGTTTTATTGTCGAGCACAATGCCAAGACTATCTGCCCTTCTCTGCAATCGATCAATATTCGCTTTCAACCTGCTGGTCTTGGTATCCACATAAAAATCAGTTGTTACCCGCAACAACCTTTCACAGATTTGCTGACTGAGGTACTCATCCCGGGTCGTTGCCTCCAACTCAAAGAACCCCAGTTTTTTATCAGTCTTGGCAATGCGCAATTCTTTTTCCAGCAAACGCTTGATAATGCTCTGCAGCAAACTGTCCGTTAACCGATCCTCCGTTCCGGGACTGAAAACAATCTTTTTTCCCCCCGTTACATCGTTCCATTTTTCCTGTAATCCATATACCGCCACATACCGATCTGCCAGGGTCATCTTCATCTTGCCATCATCAGCAGGTGTTAACAATGTCTTCTTTAGTAAACTCCTGCTCTTGAGCAACTCCAATACATTGTCTCCCGCCAGTACTCCATTGCCACCGGCCATTCCTCCTACATCAAAACCGAATTGTCCTGCCAGTGCGGAGATCAGCGAACCGCCTGTACTCTTGGCATCCTCTACGACAAATGTCAGCCGGGCAGTGTACGTAGTATTTTTCATCCAGGCATAGCCCGTTCCTGCCAGCGCACCCATCACCAGGGCAAGCAGCAGCCAGTTTCTTTGTTGCAAAGCCCAGCGCAACCTGCCCAATACATCCTGCACCAGATCGGTAAAGGAGAAGGGCGATTCTTCCCGGTTGAAGGGATCAGTAGGTAGTTGATTCTTGTCAGACATGATAACGCTCCGTTGTATCAGTATTTATCAATTTTTCTATCTATTCAGTACGGTAACCAAACTAATCAAAGTTGCCAGCGAACCAATCAGGGATGATATCTCCAATACACTTAAATTCTTGCGGCCAGTTTCAGATTTGTCAGGTACAATGATCTTACTGCCGGGTTTCACTTTGGGATAGCGTCGGAAGAACAGGAAATGTTTGATCTTTTGATTGATACCATTGCTGTATTGCACGTATGACTTATTGAGGTTGCCCCGATCAGTTACTCCACCTGTCTCAGATATGTAAGATAAAAACTTCGGACTGTCATAGCGCAGTATCTGGGGATTGAATACAGCTCCCTGCACTTCCACAAAAGTCTGCTGGCGGGGAACAAAGATGCTGTCATCGGGTTGTAGTAGAAATCTTTCCCCACCGGCACCCTGATTATCTGATAACACATCGGTACCTACCCGCAACCCCCTGCGAAATACCTGTACATCACCCATGGCTGCATAAGGAGATAGTCCGCCGGACCTTTGCAGTAATTCCTGAATCGTTTCATTTCTCTTCTCAAGGGCATAATCGCCGGCATACAACACTTCCCCCCGTACCTTCACTTTTCCGGGATCACGGAAGTTGAGCAACTGAGGTACAAATACATAGTCGAGGGGTGCTAAGGGCGTTTTCTTGTTGCGGGCATTGCTGCCGGTAGTATCCCAGGAAACAGTCAGCACCTGTATCAGGGTGTTGGCCAGGGTATCTGCTTTGTTGTTGAGCAGGCGGGAAATTTCCACCTTGTGGGTAGCCGCATCAAAAGAAAATCCTCCTGCCATCAAAATGGCATCTTCGAGGGTGAGTCCGTCTCTGTAAGGAATGGTCACCGGGCGATTGACATTTCCGGCAACTACCACATTGGGTACATCCCGTAAGCTGTCGCGGGATAAGATGGTAATCGAATCTTCGCGCTCGAGTAAGATGTCCGGTTGTTGTCCATTGATGATATCCTGCACATGAAAGGAGATAAGTTGTCCGCCGGTACCGGGTTGTTGGCGCATCAGGTAACCGCGTTGCAGCAGCGCATCTCTGCGCAAACCTTCTGCCTGTCGTATCAGTTTGGCAACAGACAAACCTGAAGTCAATTCATAGTTGCCGGGCTTTTGCACTGCACCTGCCACGACCACCCGGTTGGAATAACCTGAACGTATTTTTTCAATATCAATGATGTCGCCATTTTTGGGAATGAAATAGGCAAAATCTGCAGCGGCAACATCTTTTACTCTTTTCTCCTGTTCTCCATTCTGCACCACTTTGGCCGCACCTACCCAGGCAGCGGACTCATACCCACCCGCCAGGCTCAGCAGATCCTGCAGGGTTTCTTTTTCCTGTAATTCATATACCATCGGCCGCTTCACTTGTCCGTTGATAGTGACCCTCTTTCCATAAACAGGAATGCGAATCACATCCTGGTCTTCCAGCCGGATGGTTTTATTCATGATTCCTTTTTGCAGGAAGTCATAAAAATCTATCGTTTCTATCAACTTGTTGTTGCGGATCAATTCTATCTTTCTGAGCGATCCGTTTTCAGAAGGTCCGTTTGCCTTGTACAGCACATTGTAAAAAGCAGCCAGTGACGATACCTGGTAAGTACCCGGTATCTCCGCTTCTCCCACCACCGTTACCCGAATGGTTTTGAAATTGGTCAGAGTTACCAATACCTGTGTCTTTCCCGAAGCAATGGCAGGATAAGCCACTTTCATTTTTGATTTGATCAGATTTGTCGCATCATCGAGGTTGAGTCCGCTCACGTGCACTGCGCCTGCATACGGCAATACAATCTTTCCATTGGCATTGACAATGGCATCCACCGAAGCTTCGTTGAGGCCGGTATATTGTATATTGATCTCATCATCCGGACCCAATACATACTGTTGCGGGGTTGTCAACCGAACATTGGGTTCAAAACTGATGGCGGCGTTGTTGAAAAAGTCAAAACCGTAGTAGGAACTTTTTCTTTTGATGGCGGGCATTTCCTTTACCCAGGAGCTATCCCTTAAAAAGCCACTGGTATCTTTCAGTAAAGACTCATTTTTTCCGGACTTCCCCTTTGCCTGCATGCTCATCAATCTCTTCTTCAGTGCGCCCACTTCAGATCCGGGCAAACCTCTTTTCACGAGAAGGGAGATGGCATCATTCTCCGATAATCCGCCTCTTTGGGCTTGCTGCCAGAGTTGCTGCAACTGCTGATCACTCAGCTGGTTGATCTTGGCAGATGAAAGATTGGAGGCATCCAGTGTCTGCCCCTGTACCGGTACCTGTAGGGCAGCCAGGGCAAGCAGCAGAAATGGATATAATAAAAATTTTACATGTAATTTCATTGCAGGAAATTGGTAGTAACAAATATCCACATTTTTCCCTATAAACGGTGGAAAAACGGCATTTTGGATTTACAGGCCGAAGCTGAAGCCGATACCCGACTCCCGGATGTTGGTAAAGGTACCGGAAGGCAATGCCTCCTGTTTTCTGTCGTTGAAGAAGCCCCAGAGCTGGAGGTTATTGATCAGTTCATAGGAACAACGGAAAGAAATCTCCCGGCGATTGAATTGAGGATTGAATAAAAACGCCGGTTGTGGTTGTTGGAAATATTGTTGTTCTACCGTTCCGGCACCTCCCTTACGAATGTACTGGTAATTCAGTTGGCATTTGAGTCGGGGAAGAGGTGTGTACCGCAATCCTACAAAAAAGCGATCGAAATTATTGCCCATCCAGTCCCCCATGCTGTACCCATGGTTGTTGTAATTCTGCGCGGGTATCAGGTTATTGTACACAAAGGGATTGACACGGGTATATTCTGCGGAAAGCGTTAAGTAGGGAACGACCACATCAGTAACACTGGCACCGAAGGTAAAGCCCAGCTGGTTGCGGCTTTTGTTCCTGTTGAACATGGTACTGGTGCGGATCTCATCGATGAAAAGTGTGCTGTACAGATGTGTCTTGGGAAGCTGGTTACGACTGCTGAGCTGGAAGAACAATTGTCCGTTGGAGCCGGCGAGAATATTGCCGCCGTTGACAATGTTATCGTAGATCTTGAAAAAATTCACCGGTATCAGGTAGCCCACATCCAACCGGTCACTGTAAACGATCGATTCTCCTGCTGTGAAGGTGAGGTGTTTGTTGAATTGTATGCTGATGCTATGGGTTGCCATGAACTTGGGGATGTAACGGATGCGTTCTCCGCCATACACTGTATTGCCGGTACCATAGGTTCTGACAGAATCCACCAGATTGGAATTCTACCAGAGGTTTGAATAGTGAAATCTCAGCCAGCTGAAAGGCCGGTAATCCAGTCGCAGATAGGGGTTGGCGGGGGCTTTGTCGGAAAGAACAATCCGTCCGGATTGACTGTAGCCCCAGAGTTGTTGGTCGATACCCACTGCAACTGATCCATTTTTAAATGCATAGGATACACTTCCGCGGATGCGGGAATAATTGATGCGGCGGGGATTGTTGGTTACCTTTAAAACGAACCCGGTATTGGGGGTGAATAGTCGCGGTGAATCCAATCCCGTTCCGGCCTCTGTGATGTCATGGTATGAAAACTGAAAGCCCCATCTTTTTCCGCCATAGGCCCAAACATTCACGCCGGAGCTGGATTGTAAAAAACTTCCCCGGCTGCCATTGTTTTGTTCTGCAGTAAATATGGGTTCTGCCTGTATCAGTGATTCTTTGCTGCGGGCAGTGAAGGGGCGCCAGCGCTGATAGGGGTCTTTGCGGAAGCCACTGACAAAATCTTTTGCGGAACGAAAGAGTGCTGTATCCATTTCATTGCCGTATTCCCGTGCATAAAAAAGCCATTCTTTTTTTTCTACCGGCGTGAGTTGATCCATGCGGTGACCCAGTGAATCGAGGCAGGAAGCAATGTATTGCCGGCTCAATGGACGAATCAAATCATTGAATTGAATCAATCCCTTCTGTGCCATGCGTTCGAGATAGGGATA
>DAIMYK010000140.1:0-5169 GCA_036734525.1 Sediminibacterium sp.
CAATAGTGTAGTGAATAATGCCTGGAGTCAGGCCTATCGCCTCGTCCAGCGTGCCAATCAGCAGCTAGTAAGCATGGAAAATGGAAGAGCCAATGTAACTACTACCACTTTCAATCGCATCAGAGCTGAAGCGCTCGTTCTGAGAGCATGGGGATATTTACACCTGGCAGGTTGGTTTGGTGATGTACCCTTTTACAAGGCTCCTCCCAGCGTAAATGAAGTTCTCTCAGCCAAAAGAACACCTGTTGCTACCATTGTGACAGAACTGAGCAAAGACATGGATGAAGCTGCTGCAGCTTTTGATGCTGCGGGTACATCACCAGTTCAAACACTGGGTCGAGTAAACAAAGCTGTTGCATTGGGCATTAAAGCCAAACTTGCATTACTGGTAAAAGATTACAGAACAGCTGCAGCTGCCTGTAAGACTATTATCGATGGCGGACAGTACTCGCTCAACCCCAATTTCCCCAATCTGTTTTCTTTGGCAGGTCAAAGCACGAATGCCGGAAGAGAAATTTTGTTCATCCAAACTTATCCTACCGATGTGAATGAGCCACAAAACTGGGGACCCATCCTGGGCGTACCTCGTCAGGTGACCAATTCACAGTCAAGCCACTTCCCTTCTCAGGCACTGGTAGATCAGTTTGAAGACAGAAGCGGTAACAGAATAGATGCTTCTAGTACATACGATCCGGCTAATCCCCGCCTGAACAGAGACCGCAGATTATTCTGGAGTATTTATCTGCCGGGAGATACAATGGTACATTTCGCTTCCAAAACTGCAGCTCTTCCTTACAACAACCTGCGCGAAAGAACGATCTTCAATATCCATTCGAATATCAGAAGAAAATTCAACTGGACTACTGGTGTGTACGATAACGTAACCACTAACAACGACTGGATTGGTGCGCAAGCAGCCGGTATCCAATGGCAGGTAAGTGCTACCGGTAATATCGGTGGAGTTGGATATGTATGGAATAAGTACAATGACTCAACCCAATACACATTCGAATCAAAAGTTGGCTTCATTCTCATGCGCTATGCAGAGATACTGTTAACATATGCTGAAGCCAAGATTGAACTCAATGAAATTGATGGAACTGTTACAGGTGCCATTAATCAGGTACGTGCACGTGCCGGTCAACCAGCAACTGCCCTGACCTCTCAATCTGATCTTAGAACCCTGGTTCGCCGCGAAAGAGCTGTTGAGTTTGCCGGTGAAGGACTTCGCCTTTTCGATCTGAGAAGGTGGGATATATATGGCAAAGCCAACAGTGTACCAATTGTCGGATTCTCATTAGATCCTGCTGTACCCGCTGCTCGCCCAGTTTTTGATGCAGACAATGTTCCTAACTATGCTTCCAGCATCAATCAACGTATTCGCTTCAGAAATCAAACCAGAGCGAACACCAATGCTAAGTACAAACTTTGGCCTATTCCACAATTTGAGATTGATAACAATCCCGGTATTACACAAAATACCGGCTGGTAATATTTATAGTTGGTTGTTTATATACAGAAGGCACCCGAATGGGTGCCTTCTTCTTTTTGTATATAATCAAAGTGATAATAAATGTTGGCCCACATTTTCATTACATGACATGGAAAAAGCAAATAGAAACGGCTGAAAAAAAATTATAGCATCCACTTATTTAAGTACATAGATCAATTCTCCACCCGCTAATAATTGAGCATGGGTTATATGTGCAGCTGCAACCAGCTTACCATTGAGCAATACCTTTTGAACAAAATCTCCAGGATGACGACGACCCATGGTACGAATTTTTAAATGTCTTCCATTGGGAAGTTGAAGTGTTGCCTGATCAACGAGCGGATACCCAATCACATATTCCCCGGAAGCTGGATTCATCGGATACATCCCAAGAGAAGTCCAAATATACCAGGCACTCATCTGACCACAATCATCATTTCCGGTTAATCCATCTGGTCCATTTTTGTACATGCTGTCTGCTACAACTTTAATCCACTTAGCTGCTTTTTCCCTATGGCCCAGTGCACTGTACATATAAATGATGTGGTGACTGGGTTCATTGCCATGAGCATACTGACCAATTAAGCCTGTAACATCCGCAGAAGTATTTTCTCCATGTAATTCAGATGGTGCATTGAACAGATCATCCAGTTTCTTAACCAACTTTTCTTTTCCTCCCATCAATTCAGCAAAACCCTGTACATCATGGGGTACAAAAAAACTATGCTGCCAGGCAGTACCCTCAATATACTGGCCATCAAAGCCATGTTCTGATAACAGCGGATCGAAATTCGGCAGGAATTCTCCGCGACTATTTTTGGCACGCATAAAACCCGTTACCGGATCAAATAACTTCTGATAACTTTTTGATCTTTCCATGAACAGAATATAGTCATCCATTTTCCCCAACTTCTTCGCTACCTGAGCAATGCACCAGTCATCAAAAGCATATTCCAGGGTAATGGTAACACTCCAACCATGTTTGTCCTGAGGCAGATAACCATATTTGATATAATCGGGCGTACCTCGTTGTTGTTGAAAGGCGCTCTTACGCATGGCTGTATATGCCTTTTCAACATCAAAGCCTCCCAGATTTTTAAGAATTGCATCAGCCAATACAGGAACAGCATGATAACCAGTCATTGTGTTGGCCTCCCAGGTACTAATATCCCAAACAGGCAATAAGCCATTGTCTTCATAAAAACGAAGCATGCTGTTGATCATCTCAGGTAACCGCCCTGTCTGTGTAATCGTAAACAATGGATGAAGAGCACGGAATGTGTCCCAAAGTGAAAAAATTGTATACTTTATTTGTCCCTTTCCCATGGAAAGAACTCTATTGTCTTGGTTTCTATAGGTGCCATCAGCATCTGAATACAGGGATGGGGAAAGACAAGTACGATACAATGCAGTATAAAAGCGGGTTGCCAATGACTTATCAGTGGTGTCGATCTTAATTCTCCCCAACTCTTTTTCCCAGGCAGTTTTCGATTCGTTAAAAACCTGCTCAAAAGATTTGTTCTTGACTTCACTTAGTGCCGCCAAAGCATTATCTATACTGACACTGCTAAGTCCTGTTCGAACCAAAACTGATTTTTCATTTCCTCCAATCTGAAGTAACAATTTCAAAGCTTCTCCTTCCGCTTCTTTTCCGACTTCTTTTGAAGCGCTTATGAACCGACTGTAAACAATAGGTTGATTCAATCGAGCTGCAAAAAAGACACGTTGATTTTTTGCCCATCCGGTAGAATAACGATAGCCTGCGATTGTTGAGTCATCAATAACTTTTACATAAGCCGCCGTGGTTTTGTCCCAATTGATATGAAAACCAAGATCAATCCTCAGCCAGCGCTCTTGTTGTTTGAATTGATATCGATGAAAGCCACAACGGGCAGATGCAGTCAATTCACAGTTGATTCCATTATTCAGTTGCACCCTGTAATATCCGGGTGACGCTTTTTCATTGCGGTGCTGAAAGGCTTGTTTCATGAACCTTGCGCCGGCTCCACTCGTATCTGAAAGTGGAAGAAATGAAATATCACACCAATCTCCGATACCTGTTCCATTGAGATGGGTATGACTAAAGCCGGCAATACTATCACTGCTATAATGATAACCACTGCACCAATCCCATCCTTCGGTACCGTTATCGGGACTCAGTTGAACCATTCCGAATGGATAGGCAGCACCCGGGTAGGTGTGCCCATGTCCTCCCGTTCCCAAAAACGGATCAACGAATTGGGTATAACGCTGCGAAAAAGCAGGCACCGCCAACAGGCCGGTTCCCAGCATGGCAAGTAGTAACAATCTTATTGTCATAAATTATCGAATGAATGGATATTGTCCCTGAAACCAGGCAGCCCGATCCTTGATGCCTTCGTAGAAAAAGAACGATTCCCCTTTGAAACCATTCAAGCGGTTACTTTGTATCATCGAAGTCAGAAAGCCATCGGTAGCAGTATAGGTTCCTGCCCTGAGCAATACTCCGGCATAAATGGGAACTGAAGGATTGCGGTGATATGATTTCTGTTGCTGTAAAACACTATTGTATGCAGCAATATCATACCGGTAACACTGAGGAATCACAGCATCTACCCAGCCACTATCCACCCAGGTAGGCCAATCCTGCAAATATTCAGTTTGGCTCCAGGGGTACGGACTGGGAGACATAGAAAGCTGAATATTTGGTTTGATGGATTTAATATCATTCCGCAAGCGTTTCACAAATTCATTGAGCTTTTTCACCCGCCAGTTCACCCAATTGGCCTCAGCAGGATTATTAGGTGGTGTTGCATTTCCTGTCTCTGTTCGATACAATGCGATGGTGTAGGCATCATATCCCCCGTTAGAAGGCATAGCAGGTAACCTATCATCGCCTTGTACTCCATCCACCTCATATTTTGTAACCACTTCTTTGAACAAATCAATCATGAATTGCTGTACTTCAGGGTGTATTCCGTTCAACCAATCAAATCCATTTTTTATCAAAAGGTTTCCTCCAAGATCTTTTCCTGCCCAATCGGGCTTAGCCGCAACGATTGGACCACCATTAGCAGAATAAGAGGAAGAAAATCCATACTCGAACCAGGCATGTACTTTCAGTCCCTTTAATTTTGCCTCATCCACACATTCTTTCAATGGATCTCTACCCACATATTTTTCCAATTGCGCTTTCCCAATTAAACCCTGCATCACTGTGCTGGGATAAATGGTACGGGCATTGTTGTAAACTACTATAAACAAGTGATTGATACCCGCAGCTTTACAACTGGCAACCATCGTCTGAATATTTTCCTTGCTATCGAGGGCTGTGCTGGCAGTAGTGGTTACCCAAACTCCACGCATAGCATTGGGATCCCATACAGGGGAAGGGGGAGGGTTGGGCGTTGGAGTTGGGGTAGTGCCCCCACCGGAATTACCCCCGGATTTGGTACAACCCGTCGCCAGCATAACAGACATTGCCGGCAAAAAGAGTAGTTGGGAAAAAAAGCGGGTAAAACCAATATTTATTTGCATGAATTTGGGGCAATAAGAGGTACTAAATTAAAAAAATTATAAATTCACCTATAGTTTTTAAAATTTTTAATTAATAAATTATATAATTGAACAATGAATCAGTCACCCAAAGAATCCAGGAACCAATTTTAATGGAAACCTACAACAAGCTACGCTATGTG
>DAIMYK010000141.1:0-5148 GCA_036734525.1 Sediminibacterium sp.
AATGACCTGGTACCTGCTCACCGGCTGGCAACGCATCACGCCTATAAAAGGGAATAGTCTGCCCTCGCTAGGTTGGCAATGGACCTACCGGACAGCCGATTTTTCCAATCTCAACTGGAGTTTTTTTGCGGGTTCAACTCAACCTGATGCCAATCGCCAATGGCGATTCTTCAATAACTTCTATAGGCAGTAAGAGCGAAACAACTGGTTTCTGACTGCCGGAATTGACTTGGGCGTCGAGCAGCAATTTAAAGGTTCATCGAGGTATCACATCAGGAGGTCTCCCGTTATCATAGGCGGCTATCAATGGAATACCCATTGGCGAACAGCCCTTAGAATTGAAAAATACAGTGACCCTAATGAAGTCATCGCCCGCTCAAGTAGTGGATTACCCGTTGTCAACAACGGCATATCGTTCAACATAGACTACATGCCCGTGAGGGAATTGATTTGCAGGGCAGAATGGAGAAGTTTACAAGGAAAACATCCTGTCTTCCCAACCAGTAATTCTTCAGTGAATCAAATTAATCCTATCACAATATCAGTAGCATGGAGATGGAACAGCAAATTCTAACGGACTGCGAATAGCGGCCTCATACGTTGTATCACAACTATAAAACTGTCAATACCTTATTTCTGGCCAACAGACATGCCCCCCAAATGCCTGCCTTCTCTCCTAATTGAGATAATTTCAGCTGTGTATCTGTGTTCACCAGACTCAAAGAATATTTGTTGATAGCACTGCGCGCAGGTAACCTCAGATAATCACCCGTTTCCGATAAGGTTCCACCTAATATAATCAACTCGGGATTAAATACATTGATCAATGCTGCTAATCCTTTCCCCAACTTCTCGCCGATCTCTGCGAGTAATTCAATACACAACATGTCTTCCGAACGGGCAGCCTGAATCAGATCCGTCAGGGTAACATCTTTCAATTGCTTTACTTTTTTCGTCACCGAAGAACTTGAACCCTGCTCCAATCTTTCTTTGAACCTACGTATCAAAGCTGTACCGGATGCCTCTGTTTCTAAACAACCTTTTTTTCCGCAATGGCAGATGATCTCATTATCAAAGAAGGGTATATGACCCAGTTCACCACTGAAGCCGGACTTCCCGTAATAGATTTTTCCATCTATCAATACCCCCAGACCGATACCATAATCCATATTCACAAATAATACATTCTTTTCATTGGTCACCTCACCACACATGAACTCACCATAAGCCATGGCCCTGGAGTCATTTTCCAAATAAGTTTTTATTCCCGTCTTTCCCTCGATATAACTCGACAAGGGCTCTTCCTGAAAATGAAAAAAACTGTAACTGTAACCAATGGTGTGGGTGATGCGCCCGGACAGATTAATCCCCATACTCAAGATCTTCTCCTTCTTTACCGGCGCCTCTTTGATGAATCCTTGTATCAAATTGATCAACTGCGACAATGAACACGGCGTATTTTCCAGCCGAAAAGGAATGCGATTCTTTTGTGTTACCAGGTGCTTTTTAAAATTCATCAAACCAATGTTCACATAGTACTTCTTAACATCCACCCCCAGAAAAAAACAGGCATCCGGTACCAACCCATACATACTTGCCTTTCTTCCACCGGTTGAATCAATCTTACCATAATCACTTATCAGGTTCTCGTCCATCAACTCGTTGACAAGACTCGTAGTTTTGGGTACACTGATATTTAATTCCTTACTTAATTCAGTGATGGAACTCCGATCGGTCTTATCTAAAAAATTGAATATCAATTTTTTAAGGGTTTTGTTTTTCAATGCAACCCCCGAGGAACTCTCCTCCCTGAAAACCTGCGATAATATAACCTGCTTCTTCATACAGCGCTGAAAATACGAATATTCACTGTTCATTCAACCCACTTGTTATGATTTTATGGCTATAAAGCATAACTAAATAAAATATTTTATTAAGTTGGTTGTAATTTGTAAAATATTTAAGATATTGCCGACAGGATTTTTCTGAACACCCACCATAACTGATTGCATGCAAACCAATGAACTGATTGCTGCCCCTGCCGCATCCCTGAAATCATTTGCGGACATCTACAGGCAGGAACTAACCGGCAACATACTTCCCTTCTGGCTTTCAAATAGCAAAGACGAAAAAAACGGAGGATTTTTTACTTGCCTCGACAGAGCAGGAAATGTATATGATACTGATAAGTTCATGTGGCTGCAAGGCAGACAGGTGTGGTGCTTCAGCTATATGTATAAAAATGTTGCGCCACAACAGGAATGGCTTGACATGGCTCTTCACGGTGCCCGATTCATGCAGAAGCATGGTCGTGATGAGAAGGGTAATTGGTATTTCTCTTTAACTGCAGAGGAGAAACCTCTGGTGCAACCCTACAATATTTTCAGTGACTGCTTTGCAACTATGGCTTTCGCCGCACTGGATAAAGCTCAGCCAAATGATCTGTACAAAGACATCGCCCTATCTACTTTTGAAAATATTCTGCAGCGCAGAAATAATACCAAAGGCACCTACAACAAAGCCTATCCCGGCACACGGCCGCTGAAAAACTTCAGTCTCCCCATGATACTCTGCAACCTCTCTCTTGAACTGGAGCATATCCTTGGTCCATCCCGAGTTGACGAGTTTGTACCTGAGATTATTCACGAGGTGATGGATGTATTCTATCACCCGGAATTGGGTGTTGTGTTGGAAAATGTGCAGCCGGATGGTAGCTTCTCCAATAGTTTTGAAGGAAGGGTACTGAATCCAGGTCACGCCATTGAAGCTATGTGGTTCATCATGGACCTCGGTAAAAGACGCAATGACCAATCACTCATTAATAAGGCAGTTGACATCATGTTCGATACACTGGAAATGGGTTGGGACAAAGAACATGGTGGCATTTTTTATTTTCTGGATGTAAAAGGGCATCCCGTTCAACAACTGGAGTGGGACCAGAAACTTTGGTGGGTACATGTAGAAGCACTGGTGGCACTGGCCAAAGCTTATGCATTCACAGGGGATAGCAGATGCATCCCCTGGTTCAAAAAATTGCACCAATATACCTGGGATCACTTCAGGGACAATGAATATGGAGAATGGTTCGGCTACCTGAATCGGGAAGGAAAGGTTTTAATTCCACTCAAAGGCGGGAAATGGAAGGGTTGCTTCCATATTCCACGCTCATTGTATCAGGTGGCAACCACACTTTCCTCCTTGGAAACTAAATAAATATCTTGAAGAAAAAACACATCTATATTGCCATATTGCTATCCTTGTCGCTGCAAATCGCACCGGCCCAGGATACTTTGCGAACTGAAATACTTGTTCTGGGTGGAGGTACGGGAGGAACGGCCGCCGCAATTCAGGCTGCAAGAATGGGCAGAAAAGTAATCCTCACCGAAGCCACCACCTGGTTGGGAGGCATGCTGACTGCAGCAGGAGTTAGTGCCGTAGACGGAAATCATCATTTACCCTCAGGCCTCTGGGCCGAATTCAGAAATGCCTTGTATAAAAAATATGGGGGCGAAAAACAAGTCTCTACCGGCTGGGTAAGCAATACCTTGTTCGAACCACACATCGGAGACAGCATTTTCAAAAACATGGCGCAACAATTGTCGTCTCTAACCATACTCTATCAACACCAGCCCATCGGTTCAGTTTCTACGGGACAACAAATTGAGGGTGCCGTGATTCGGAACCTGATTACCAACAGGAGTATAGTGGTTCTTGCTCAACAGGTAATCGATGCTACTGAACTAGGTGATTTCCTTGCCATGGCGAAAGTGCCTTACAACATTGGAATGGAAGCCAACAACACCACCGGTGAGAACATACCCGTACCTGCCACCAATGATATTATCCAGGACCTGACCTGGGTGGGCATTTTGAAAGATTATGGAGCGAAAGCAGATTGCACCATTACCCGCCCCGCCGGTTATGACCCGACAGAATTTGATGGGAGCAACACCAACTACTATTTTGATAAAAGTAGAAAAGCTCCGAATGTAGATGCCAAAAAAATGTTGGACTATGGCAAGTTACCCAACAAAAAATACATGCTCAACTGGCCCATTTTTGGAAATGACACCTACCTGAATATTATTGAGTTGTCGGAAGCAGATCGGAAAAAAGAATTGGAAAAAGCCAAACAGACGACACTCCGCTTCATCTATTTCATTCAACATGAATTGGGCTTCAAACACCTGGGATTAACCGATGATGAATTTCCAAGTTCAGATAGGCTTGCATTGATTCCCTATCACCGGGAAGGAAGAAGGATGGAGGGACTGGTTCGTTTCAATGTTCGTCACATTGCCACACCATATACCATCGGAGAGCCGATTTACCGTACAGGTATCTCAGTAGGCGATTACCCGGTAGATCATCACCACAAGAAAAATCCGCTGGCACCTCAGCACCTCGAGTTTTATCCGGTACCTTCCTTCAGTGTTCCGTTGGGTGCCCTGATTCCAAAAAATACTGCTGGATTAATTGTAGCTGAAAAAGGTATCAGTGTTTCTAATCTCGCCAATGGAACTACCCGCCTGCAACCCTGTGTACTTTTAACCGGGCAAGCAGCCGGAACTCTCGCAGCGCTCGGTGTGAGCATGAAAAAAAAGAATGCATCCGAAGTGCCTGTTCGTTCGGTACAATCTTCTCTATTGGCAAGCAAGGCCTATATCATGCCATACTATGATGTTAATGTCAAGCATCCATTGTTCGAATCGATTCAACGCATAGGTGCCACAGGTATCTTACGGTCAACCGGAAAACCCAATGCCTGGGCGAATCAAACCTGGTTCTTTCCAGACTCCTTGGTCAATACAGATACCTTACTGATGGATATCAGTCCTTTCACAGGTGGAGAATCAATCACCATTCAGGAAAAGTATCTCACCATAGACAAAGCCATACAACTGATCAGCGCTATCGCGAAAAAAAATGCTGTAAAAGGAAAATGGAGCTGTGAAAAATCTGTTCCATTCAACAAAGAAATAACCAAGGCCTGGACAGAATGGGGTTTTGGTAACTTTTCGAAGAGCCAGTTTATCACACGGGGGCAATTCGCCAGACTACTGGATGCAACAGTAGATCCTTTCAATCTGCTACCCGTCAATCATCAGGGACAATTTTCATTGCTATACTAAAACTAAAAATCAACCA
>DAIMYK010000142.1:0-5087 GCA_036734525.1 Sediminibacterium sp.
GGCATCAGGAAGTATGAAAATATTTTAGACATGATCGGATTTTTAGAAAGGTAAGTTAATCAGTTTTATGACTGCATACCTACATTTTGTACTTTTAAAAAAAATTATCATGTATGGGAAAGATGGCAGATGAATTCAATGAATACAGGGAAAGGATGAATGAAGTGATTCTGAGTAAGGACAACCTGGTTTTGAAACGTTTCTGGAACCTCGACGGGCATACTTACGAGCAGGGTGCTTTGGATGCCAAAACAAAAGAGTTACTTGGTCTGGTGGCCAGTATGGTTCTTCGTTGTGACGATTGTATCCGCTATCACCTGGGTAAAAGCAGGGAGCAGGGGGTTACAACTGCTGAGGTGTATGAGGTTTTTGCAGTAGCTAATATTGTCGGGGGCAGCATAGTGATTCCGCACACCCGCAGGGCCGCTGAATACTGGGAAGAATTGGTTGCAGAGAGTCCATCGGCTAAATAATTTAATGTATATTTGAAATAATCAATTGTTCCTATTTAATACTTTGAAATATGGCTGAAGTAGCAGCTCCGGTGAATCCGGCACTCACATCGAAAGATTTTGTTACAGACCAGGAAGTACGTTGGTGTCCCGGTTGTGGTGATTACTCTATTCTGGCACAGGTGCAGAAAGTGATGCCCACGATTGGTATCGCCAGAGAAAATATTGTGATGGTCAGTGGAATTGGCTGCAGCAGCCGGTTTCCTTATTACATGAATACGTATGGCATGCACTCTATCCATGGCAGAGCAACTGCTGTGGCCAGCGGATTAAAGGCAGCACGTCCTGAATTAAGTGTTTGGATCATCACCGGCGATGGAGATGGTCTCAGCATTGGCGGTAATCATACGCTTCATCTGCTGCGCAGGAATTTCGACGTGAATGTACTGCTCTTCAATAACCAGATTTACGGGTTAACCAAGGGTCAGTATTCTCCCACATCGGAAGAAAACAAAGTAACCAAGAGCACCCCATTCGGAAGTATCGATCATCCTTTCAATCCAATGGCATTGGTGCTGGGTGCAGATGCAAGTTTTGTGGGAAGAAGTATGGACAGAGATCCTAAGCACCTGCAATACATGCTTACGCGGGCAAATCAGCACAAGGGGTCTTCTTTCCTTGAGATCTATCAGAATTGTAATATATTCAATGATGGTGCTTTTGAAGTGTTCACGGAAAAAGGCACCAAAGCCGAAGAGACACTCTTCATGGAACAAGGCAAGCCATTGGTATTTGGGGCCAATCAGCAAAAGGGTATTCGGCTGGACGGATTGAAGCCTGTTGTGGTAGAACTGGGAACTGAGTTTTCTGCCGATGACTGCTGGATTCATGATGAAAAAGACTTCTTCAAAGCACAGATACTTACCAGATTGTTTGATCAGCCCATTGGTTCGGGCGGACAGTTCCCGCGTCCCTTTGGTGTATTTTTCCAAACGGATCGTCCTTGCTATGAGGATGTGATGACGGCACAGATCAATGATTTTATTGCCAGCAAAGGCAAGGGAGATTTGGATAAATTATTGCGTGGCAGAGAGGTTTGGGAAATTACTGAGTAAAATCTTCTCTTAGAGTACCACTATACCCTGTCGAATAGCAAATGTTACCAATCCTATTCGGGAAGAAACATTGATTTTCTTCAATAGAGTATCCCGGTAACCGTCAATGGTTCTCGGGCTCACAAACATTTCTTCGGCAATTTCCTTGTAACTTTTATCGGAACAAAGGCACTGCAGGAATAATCTTTCCCTGTCTGATAGCATGGCAGCCATCACGGTTTCGCTCACAGGGCGCTGCTCAGTTTTTTTTCTCTCTTGCAGAAGATGCAGGCAGCTGGCCGACTTTAGATAATAACCCTTTTGACTGATTTGATCCAGGGCTTTTTTCAAATCTTCCGGGTCAGCATCTTTCTGTAAAAAACCATGAACACCCATGTTCAGAAGTTTTTCCAGACATTGTTCCTCTTCCAGCATACTCACTACCATAACTTTGATCCGGGGATGCTGTTGTTGCAGCCATTCTATTGTTTCAAATCCATTCATCACCGGCATCTTGATATCGAGCAGGATCAGATCGGGGAAAGGAGGTCTCTCCAGCTCTGCTCTTAGTTCGCTGCCGCAGCCGGCTTGCATGATTACCTGATAGTCTGTCCAGTAACTGATACAGGCAGCAAGGGACTTTCTGAAAAGAACATGATCATCAACCAGTGCCAGTTGCATATACGAGAAATTATTTGTGCAATATGCTATATAGTTCTCTGTGTATTCTTACGTTTTTTTACCCGTTTTTTTCTGGTGAAAAAAGATATCAGATTAGGTATAAACACCCTAGTTCTTGCTTCATGCAGTTCATAGTTTTGTTGGGTATTCGGCAGAGTTGAGCGGCTGCCGGTTACGCAACAGTAAATGGGTTAACGGCAACGGCGGCACAAGGCCGCCGTTGTATTTTACTGGCATGAATATGGAAGCAGCTGACTATATTTATGCATGCTACTGACAATTCATCCCGAACATCCTCAGCCCAGATTAATTCGGCAGGTGGCAGATTGCCTGGCATCCGGGGGTATCATCATATATCCCACAGACACCATCTATGGACTCGGGTGTGACATCTTTCAACCCAAAGCAATTGAACGCATAGCCCGCATCAAACAGGTAGATCCACAAAAAGCACAACTTAGCTTTGTTTGCAGCAGCCTCAGTGATCTAAGTCAATACACCAAGAGTATTTCCACCCCCTTGTACCGGATCTTAAAAAATTACCTGCCCGGACCCTATACATTTATCCTTCCCGCCAGTAAGCAGGTACCTAAATTATTGCACAGTAAAAAGAATACCATCGGATTAAGAATTCCCGATCACCCGATTGCTCAGGCTATAGTGGAAGCTACAGGCAGACCCCTTTTATCTGCTTCTCTACCCGGAGACGACGCCACATCCATCGCCGATCCCGAAGAAATTTATGAGCGCTTTCATGCGCTCGTAGATATTGTTATCGATGGTGGTGCCGGTGGCATCATACCTTCCACCATCATAGACTGCACAGGAAATGATTGTACAGTTATCAGACAGGGTGCGGGGTCATGGGAAGAAAGTTGATCAGTCCCACAAAGGCATTTGCCGCGATTGAATGTTGAAACTTTTTCGGTGAAAGTCACATAAACCATGTATTTCTATGGCCTCCCGGTGTGCCGCAGTGCCGTAACCCTTATTCTGTTCAAATCCATATTGGGGATACAAAACTGCCATTTCTTTCATGATATCATCCCGATAGGTTTTTGCCAGAATACTGGCAGCAGCAATATTGGCCAGGCGACTATCTCCCTTGACCAGGCAGATATGCGGAATAGAGGGGTAGGGGGAAAAACGATTGCCATCAATCAGCAGCAATTCCGGTACGGTAGTTAACTGTTTGACTGCCGTATGCATGGCCAGATAGGTTGCCTGTAAAATATTCATCCGGTCAATCTCAGTCGCATCTACTCTGCCAACACTCCAGGCAATAGCATCCTTACAAATGATTTCTCTCAACATATATCGATCGGCTTCCTTCACCTGTTTACTGTCATTGAGCAGGGGATGAAAAAAATCGGATGGCAAGATGACGGCCGCAGCCACTACCGGTCCGGCAAAGCAACCCCTGCCGGCTTCATCTACTCCTGCTTCCAGTAAACTTGTCTGGTGCTGAACGGGTAACATGCTATAAAAGTGCTAATTAGTTTCCACTCACACAAATTTCTTGCAGAGGCATGGATGGTCTGTAGTAATTTTGTGCTCTTAACAAAAAGTCAAATGACAACTGCAGGCCGTTCCGATCGATTGGTGATGAGGTGGTTACAGATAGGGATTGTAATGACCATTTTTCAAATTGCATTGGGTGGCATCACCCGCCTAACCGGAAGCGGACTCTCCATCACAGAATGGGAAGTGATCACGGGTGTATTACCACCATTAAATCAAGAACAGTGGGTAGCTGCTTTCGAGGCCTACAAGCAAACACCTCAGTACCAATTACTGAATTACGATTTTCAGCTTCCCGACTTTCAGTTTATTTTCTTCTGGGAATGGTTTCACCGGCTTTGGGCACGCTTGATCGGATTGGTGTTTGCAGTAGGATTCATCTGGTTGCTGCTGGGAAAGCATTTCAAAAAGACAATGGTAACACCTCTGCTGGTACTTTTTTTATTGGGTGGACTTCAAGGTGCTATCGGTTGGATCATGGTGAAAAGCGGACTAACCGGTGATGCTGTGTATGTGAAGCCTACCCGCCTTGCCCTGCATTTTGTCTTCGCCCTCGGTTTGCTTTCCTATACCTGGTGGTTCGCTTTGCAACTTCAATATGATAAAACCGAGAAGATGACACATAGCGGATTTCACCGCTGGATTTTGATCTTATTGGGAGTAATGGTGATACAACTGGCATTTGGAGCCCTGATGGCCGGCCACAAAGCAGCCACAGCTGCCTCCACCTGGCCTACAATCAATGGTGAGTGGATCCCCGGTAGTCCGCAAAACTGGCAACTGAAAGATTTCGTTGAAAATCCCATCCTGATTCACTTCGTACACCGCTCTTTGGCCTATTTTTTGCTAATTGCCATTGTTGCATTTTGCTATCGCCTATGGCAAACAAACTTGCCACCGGCAGTAAGACAGATGCGCTGGTTACCTGTGTTGGTAGTTTTCATTCAGGTTCTTCTTGGTATTAGCTCTTTGCTCACCAGCAAGGGCATAGTACCCGGTAAATGGGGAGGATTTGAATGGTCGGCCCAACTGCACCAGCTGACAGGAATGGTTCTGTTGCTTGTTCTGGTGAAAATGTTATATCTAATCAGGCCGGTCCGTTCCTGATTCATTGAGTAACGGACATTCGAAAAACAAAAGGATGTCATTGAAAAAAGTATTCTCCATTTTTTGGTATGCCCTGCCGGTACAGTTGTTCTTGCTTCACTTCAGGAAACACCAGGAGTTACTCATAGTTTGGTATATCCTGCTTTCAACCGTTACAGGACATTTTCTCAGCAATTTTGGAGCGGACTCCCTTATTCTACCACCCGCATATTTCGGCAACACCAAATGCATC
>DAIMYK010000143.1:0-4990 GCA_036734525.1 Sediminibacterium sp.
ATATAAAATATGGACGGTAGCCATAGATACTGCGGGCATTCATGGATGCAGGATTACACCGAATCTTTATACCACCACTGCAGAACTAGATGTATTCATTGGGGCATTGAAGGAAATGTCTTCCGCCGCTTCTTGATGCGACTGTATTTGAGCACTAACTGATTAATCCACTTGAATTGATAGGCGGCATCATTTTTTAAGTGCTGCCACCGCATCTTCCTCAATTAATCCAATCTGAGCGGAATGCAGCATTGCCTAGCGGGTATGATGAACTACCAAAGCATGGATGGGTGAATCAGCTAGAGATGACAACAAATGTTTTGTTTCCAACTCTTTTTCTTTGTTAACGCAGCGGATGTAAATGGCCAGTACATTCCTCGGGAACTCCCGGGCTATCGTCCAATAAATCATTGGGTCGTGCTGAGAATTATCGCCGTATAAAATGAAACGCTGTTTAGGAAACATTTCCAAAACACGGCGTATGCGCATCAGTTTAAGATGGTGCTGTGTTTGACCGGTAGCACCCAATTCAAAAAGTCGCTTGATCTTGTTCAACAAAAGCACGCCGACTGGCAATTGATTGTGTGAAAAAAATTCTGTCAGATCGTCGTAAAGATTCCATTCGCTGCTCGAGATATAAAAAAACGGATTGGGAAGATCCGATGTGGTATGTGAAAGTGACAATAAGTTAAAATATCGAACGATGTCATCAAACGTTTTTCTGCTTCTGGGTTGTCGGGTGAACAATACGCGCAAGCGCCTGAACATGCGGGAGGAATAAGAGATGAGTATAGTATCATCAATATCTGATATCACACCCAATTGCACGGAATGGGGGATGTAAATCTCACCTTTTGTCTCTTCCAATACTTCACCCTGTTCATCCAGGTAGGCCACCCAAATCGGATGATGGCCGGCAGTTAATTCTTGTTCAACTTGCCAGTGAAATTCAAAAAACCAATCTTCCTGGGTGGTGGTTTCCCATTCCATTCCTGCATGTGACAAACGAATACGGGCACCCGCAATGGGATGAATGTTGAAGAGCCTTATTAAATGTCTCACGTTGTACCAGACCTGGTGCGTGAATCTTTCCCGCTGTGCCTGAACACCTCTTAACAAATGTCCGTACACCACCAAATGATGTGCATGGCCATAGCCCTTGTACAAACGTAAATTCACCTGTTCTGCTTCCTGTATCTTTGCCATATTGATTGCAGGTTCAATTTAATCATTATTCGATTCCCTATCAACAATCTACGCGCATGCAGCCGCAAAAGTTTCTTTTCATCATCAATCCAAGTGCAGGTGCAAGAACTGCCGGATGGATTCCGTTGATAGAAGAATTTTTCAAAGGGAAGTCAATAAGTCCTGAATTTTGGGTCATGACATCTCACACCCAATCTGAACAGGTGGTTGATATCATTGAACAATCTGCACCCGATAAAGTAGTGGCTGTTGGAGGTGATGGTACCATCAAACTGGTAGCAACAGCTCTGTTGAACAAAAAAATTCCTCTGGGAATTTTACCGGCGGGTTCTGCCAACGGACTTGCCTATGAATTGGGAATCCCTGAAAATCCGGCCGCTGCGTTGCAGGTTTTATTAGATGGGAAGGCACGCGCCATTCATGCCCTAGCTATACAGCAGGAAATCTGTTTGCATCTTTCCGATCTGGGCCTCAATGCCTGGGCGATGAAACGTTTCAATAAAGGCGGGAAAAGAGGTATGTGGGGATATGCCCTGGCCTCCATTCAGGCCTTGTATTACGCCAGAACTTTCCGTCTCTCCTTAACCATTGATGATAACAATTGGAAGGAAAAAGCCACCATGGTCGTTTTGGCGAATGGTACATCTTACAGGACCGGAGCAGTAATCAATCCTGAAGGCTCTTTATTCGACGATCGTTTCGAAGTAGTTGTGATGAAACAGATATCCATTATTGAAACATTGAAGATGCTAATTCGAAGTCGTTCTTTTGATCCGGAGAAACTGGTGATTTATCCGGCAAAAAAGGTTCAGATACAATGCCGCAAACGGGTTCCTTTCCAGATAGACGGAGAATTTAGAGGGAAGGTTAGATTTGTGGAAGCAGAGATTTTACCCGAAGCTATTCAGATGTGGGTGCACGCATGAAAATCATTTGCCAGACAAATGACATTTAACTGAATTGTATGTCGACATAGTCGCTGGTAATGTAACCTGTGAGAAATTAATTAACGCCATCAGGGATTATAAGAGCACCCAAGAGTGGATATTCAAAATGCTATTATTTGTAGCATTTGAACCGCATGCAATTTGTACAGCCGACCAATGAAAACCTGTTTCATTCAAAGTTGACTAATTCCAGTCTTTGATGGTTGTATCAATTGCATCTCTGAGTTTTCCGGACACCCCGACTTCATTGGCGAATCTTTTCCAATCCATAATGATTGATTCAATTTCTTCTATAATTATTGATGCTTGTTTGCACCTGATTGATTTTCCAATTACCAGCAGATCTTTTTTTGATATTCCTTTTCGCTTTCCGTTAATGCTAAGGGAATGCTGACTCACCCATTGATGATCCGGTTTATATGCGTGACATAAATCGTATGCGGGTGCTAATTCCCACTGACCGTTCTTCTTTAAACGGAAGGCGAAATTCTTGGTATGATCATCACAATTTCGTGCGATTACATTAAAGACCATTCTCCTAAACATCTGTTCTGCTTCAGGGTAGCTGAGTTTTAACTCACGCATAGTTTGAAACAGTTGTTCATAACTAAAACTTGATACGGAATTGTAATCGTAATGTTGAATGGCGCAGAGCGTTTGTATGTGATGTTTGACATCTCCATCCTCCCGGTCGAAGCGTTTTGTGATAAAATGAGCACGCCCATTCTCTTCCAGTAATCGGGAGGTCATCATGTCAATCCCGCAAGCAATGGCCATATTATAATAAGCCATCTCTACTCTGCCATATCCGGTACTGGCACCTAACTGAACGTCACTCACTCCATCTAATTTTAGTAACCAATGTTCAAATCCTTTCGGAGCAATCGTTTGACCTGAACGTACTTCACCGGTTCTTTCATTGTAAGCTATTACTGCTTTAGGTCTCGCACCTCCTGCGGAAGTTCCCACCTTAAGTATTTCACTAATGGCCTGTTCATCGTCTTTTTTCAAATTTGTAGAAAAGGAGGATTTATTGGAAAGCATTTTTTGGGCAATGTCCACCAGGCTATCGATCTCAATTGAAAAAGTACGCTTGGATTCTTTTAATGCTGCAGGTTCAAATTCCATGGCACCCATTCCTCTTGTTCCGATGAAACAAAGCATCTCCACCGGATTCATGCTATTGGGAACACGTCCATTTTGAGCGAGCCATCTATTGATCAATTGATTACCATATTTGTCCGGTAGTACATCAGCCAATAAACCCGGTAATCCTTTGAAAGTATCGAAGGGTGAATTAAAACCAGGCTTCAATTCCGGAAAATTAAAAATGTTTTTCGTTGCCTGTAGGGGCATTTTCAGTGGCGATAAATCCCAGTTTTTATTTTTAAAACTGGAATCGTATTCGAAGGTGGCCAAACCTGCTGAGTCATCCCAGGCTACAGCACCCACCATCGTGCCCCATATATGAACAAAAGCTGTATGCATGTTTTACCAGCTTGATTCTTTTAATGGGTTTGAAGTGTTACCGCTGGCTCTCCTGCGTTTTTTCTGCTCTAGTTTAGCAAGTTGAATGGGACTAATAACCGGATGCACAGTAAAAATGTCGAGTACATGCAACTGATCCAGTACCCGTAATACCTGAAGTAAAGTGGCCAGCGTAACGGTCTCACCCTTTTCCAGCAAACTCAATGTTGAGCGGCTGATACCGGCGGCATGTGCCAGGGTCTCTTGTGTTTTGTTTACTTCCATGCGTTTTTCCCTAACAAAACGACCAATGTGTTCCGCCAGGGCCTTATCACCCATTGAATTCCATTGAATGTATGATTTTTCAGTCATTTATACATATTTGATGATATATTGAATGATTAGTCATACAAATATAAGCATAAAAACCAAATAAATTCAATCAGTTCCGGTGAAAGCAGGTACAAATTAATGAAAAGGGTGCCGGGGGCTGAAATTACATTGCTTATTTACCTATGCAGAACTTAGAAAAGATATACTCCAATTGCTCATCATGAGCGATGGTACCGGTAATGCTGCCCAAATGATGCAGGCAACTGCGAATATCTAAGGCAAGCAGATCTCCGGGAATACCATTGTTTAATCCCCGGTCAACTTCCTGCAGCGCTTGTTGCAATTGTCGCAACGCTTCCACATGCCGTTCATTCGTAACAATAGTGGCTTCACCCAAGAGATCGCCTTCCACCGTACGCGAAAAAATTGCATCTTTCAATGCTTCCAAGCCCTGCTTGTCTTTGGCAGACAATTGTAGTATGTTTTCACCTTGTGGTAAGGCTTCTCTTTGTTGAGGAGACAGAACATCCATCTTATTGAGTACAATCAGATAAGGTACTCTCTCTTTTTCCAGTATCGCAATGGACTCTCTTAGTATCTCCTGCGTAAACTGTTGTACATCCATCAGGTACACCACCAACTGGGCGGTGCGCATTTTTTCCAGGCTCTTCTCCACACCCATCTGCTCAATAACATCCTCCGTATTGAAACGAATACCTGCCGTATCTATCAGCCGGAAAAGAATGCCCCTGATATTCAAAACCTCCTCTACAGTATCACGGGTGGTGCCGGCCACATCACTTACCAATGCCCTGTTTTCATTCAGAAGTGCATTGAGCAAGGTACTCTTGCCTGCATTCGGTTTTCCAATGATGGCAATCGATACCCCTTGCCGGATGGCATTGCCCAAACGGAAGGAATCAAGCAAGCGGGTAGTGGCGGACTGCAACTGATCGATGAGATGTTTGAGTTGTGTACGGTCTGAAAAAGCTACGTCATCCTGAGAAAAGTCAAGTTCCAGCTCGATAAGAGCTGAA
>DAIMYK010000144.1:0-4973 GCA_036734525.1 Sediminibacterium sp.
ACTGTTGCTTCATCCAGTAAAATCAGGTTTTGGTCTGCAGCACCTCCCCGGACATAAAAGCCTCTGTCTCCCTCTCCGGCAGATTTAACTCCGTGTAGAAGCTGTATAGCTTTTAATACATCTCTTTCTCCAAAAATCACTGGTACACTGTTCATCTCTTTCATGGGCAATCGCTGTACCCCCATCAATGGTTTGGGCACCAGATCGTTTTTGCGGCTCGTACTTACTACCACTTCTGTTAATTCCTTTCCGATAGGTTTTAACTTGACGACGATGGTCAAGTTGGAAGATAACTCAACTGTGAGGGTGTCGGTTTGATAACCCGCGGAAGAAACAACGAGTCTATATTTGCCGGGGCGAACGGTTATGGAAAAGAATCCATACCCATTGGTGAGCGTAACCTTTTGGGGGTTCTCCAGCAGGTAAGTAGATGCGCCTATCAGCACCTCTCCGGAAGAGGCATCTTTCACTGTTCCATTGAGGGAAAGTGGATTTTGTGCCTGCAGGTTATTTGTAAATGAACAAAATGTGGCTGAAAGAAATAGTAAGATTGAGATTCTATATCGCATGATGTCAAATATGCTCCTAATAAGTATAGAAGCTGAGATTTTACGAGTTAACAATCTTTGTGACAGATTGTTTGGGTAAACATTTGACCGCAAGTTAGCACCGCTTTGTTCAATTCTGTTAACTTTACCGTCTGTATTTGACCATTCATCACAATTACATCTCTCAATGTCAGTAAATTGGAAAAGAAGATTGCAATTTTTTTTCCAGCAACTGCTTGGAACGAAAAATTATCTATTTCTTACGGCACTCTATCAATGGTATGTTAAAAGGCATTGGCAACCCGATCATGAACTCAATTTTTTTCTTCAACAAATTGAACGCCCCGGAGTAATCATTGATGCGGGTGCCAACCTGGGAATTACATCCCTCTTGATGGCGAAGAAAAATCCGGACTGCCAGATCATTGCATTCGAACCGGTTCCTGACAATTTTTATTGCCTGAGGAAAATGATTCGTCTTTTTGGTAAGGGGAATATTAAAATGTACAATGCTGCCTTGGCCGATACTTCAGGTTCGTTATTCATGAGTCAGCCAACAGAATTGGGTGTCTGCATGCATGGTTTAAGTCGGGTAATCGATTGGTCGGAGAAAAATCAGCACAGTTTGAACGTTTCAGCTCTTTGTTTACATGAGTTACCTGACATCCAACCTCCGGTAACTTGGGTAGGTATGAAGATAGATGTTGAAAATTTTGAGTGGAATGTCCTGAAGGGTGGGGCAGAAGTGATCAGAAACGCGCGGCCACTGATTTATTGTGAAATTTGGGACACTCCGGGTAAAAACAGAACATTCGACCTTTTGTACGAGTTAGGATATTCGCCCTTTGTATTGATAAAAGGTCAACTCGAACCATTCAAAGGTCAGCCTGCTCTGAATTTCTTTTTCTTTCCCAATCCGCCTGCTACCCATTAACAGTATTGATATGGTTTACCTGGTCTTTAGGGACTTGTCTTCTTTTTACCCATTTTAATGCCTCTATCCAAACAACACTCAGCAAAGCTGTAATCAGGCAGTAGGACAATGGTAAAAAGTGAACAGGTGCCAGTTCAAAAAAATCACGAATGATGGGAACAAATAAGATAACCATTCCCAGCAAAACTGTGATACCGGTAATCAGAAGCAGCAATTGATTGGAATAGCGAAAGGTTTGAAGCAAGGAGGAATGAAAAGATCGATTTTCAAAAGTGAGAAAAAGATTGGCAGCAATAAGTGTCGTAAAAACCAGTGTTCTTACCTCACGCTCATTCATCTGTTGGCTCAATCCCCATTGATACATCATCAGGCAACCCGAGGTAATGACAATACCTTGAAGAATACTGATCCATAATTCAGACCAGCTGAATATGCTGGTACCGGCTTTCCTGGGAGGTCTTCGAAGAATATTCACTTCTGCAGGTTCATTTTCATAAATAATGGAACAGGTGGGACCCATTATTAACTCAAAGAATATGATGTGGATGGGAGAAAAAATATTGGGGAAGGCCCAACCCAACGCTAATGGGATGAAGACGACAAGAATTATGGGTATATGAATCGATAAGATGTATCGGATGGCTTTTTTTAAATTACTGTAGATCCTGCGACCCATGGCAATGGCTGTGAGCATGTGACTTAGGTCATCATCAGGAAGAATCATGGAAGCTGCCTGCTTAGCTACTTCCGCTCCTCTTTTACCCATTGCAACTCCTATATGGGCTGCTTTCAGTGCCGGACCATCATTAACGCCATCACCTGTCATAGCCACCACTTTCCCCATTTTTTGCAGGGTATGTATAACTTTAAGTTTGGCTTCCGGAAACATCCGTGCAAAAAATTGATTGCTGGCCACGACATTTTCCAGTTCCTCCCTTTCCATTTTCATGATCTCTTCACCAATTATGGGCATTTTTTCATTGGATAATCCCACCTGACCGGCAATCTGACGGGTTGTAATAGGATTATCTCCTGTTAGAATTTTAATTTCTATGCCTGCCTGCTGAAATTGTTCCAGCACTTGTTGCATACCTTCTTTCGGGGGATCATAAAATGCAAGCAAACCAAGGAAATGAAATTGCAATTGTTCCTGTTCGGCAGGCAGAGGTTCATGTACATTATTGGCTACGGCTACCCCGAGTATGCGATACCCCTTCTCTGCCATTTCCTGTACAGCCTTTTCTACAATTATTCTATTCGATGCATCTAATTTTGATGCTCTAAGAATGGTTTCAGGGGCACCTTTGGCAGCAATGATTACTTTACCATCAGCATGGGTGAAAACATGTGTCATCATGGGAGGTCTTCCACGCAAGGGATATTCTTTGGTAAGGTGACATTCCTTTCTTTCGTCAATTGGAAAACTGGCTTGATATGCCTCATGAAGAGAAATTTCCATCGGGTCGTACGGTAGAGGTTCACTGGCCCACATCCCCGCTCTGATCAATTCCTTCATTGCATTACTGGCTCCGTTCACATCCCAGTTTTTCCAGCCGCTTTCATCCACATGATAAACTGCCTTCAATGTCATTTCATTGAGGGTTAGAGTTCCTGTCTTGTCTGTACAAATGATGTCGGCACTTCCCAACGTTTCTACTGTTTTCATTTGTTTGACAATGATGCCCTTCTGCATCAATCGCCTTGCACCCAGAGCCATGAAACTGGTAAAGGCTACCGGAATCTCTTCCGGTAAGATACTCATGGCAAGTGTCAAAGCCTGCAATAAACTTTGGATGATATTGCTGCTTTTAGAATAATTTAAAATCCATACCACTACAAATACCAAAACACCTGTCATCACCATTTTCTTCACGAAGTTTCCTATTTGGATTTCAAGCGGAGATGGCTGCTCCTTGACCAGCGTTAAGCTTTTACCTATTTTACCAAGTCGCGTGTGCATACCAATCGCTGTAATGACGCCTATTGCCATACCCGTTGCTATGTGCGTTCCCTGATAAATAAAGGGGTCTTCGTTGTTTTTATCTTTTGCTACTGCCATCGATTCCCCCGTGAGAATGGATTCGTTGATCTCTAAATCAGATGAAAAAAAGATACGTGCATCAGCAGCCACCTGGTCTCCTTCACCTACCACAATATAATCGCCTACTACCACGTCGGCAATGGGTATATCCATGTGCCTTCCCTCCCGGATAACCTTTGCCAGCGGCTGTGTATATTTTTTAAGTTTTTCCAGCGCCAGCCTGCTTCTTCTGTGCTGGAAAACTGAAATTCCTGCAACTACCAGTATGGCTGCCGAGAGATAAATGGCATCTGCCGTTTTTCCACTTATAAAGTAGAGAGAGGATGCAGCCAATAACAACAAAACCATTGGTTCACCCAACAGCTGTTTCAGCAGTCGTGCTAACTCGGTGGTTTGCCTGAAATCAAATTCATTGCGACCAAATTGTTGCCGGGATCTTTCTATCTCTTCCCTGGATAAGCCCCTGATTTGATCCGTTACCGGCAACTGCATTTGTTTTAGCTTGATATGGGTGGAAATAAGATGACCCTAAAGTTACTCATTGGTTCGGGCATTTGGTAGATCGATCTCTTACAACTTTCTTGAACCTTGTATCGAAGTATGGTTTAATTATCTATTTTTATAGTGGCTCCTAACCCTATTTTTACCGTGGATCAGATCTGGTAACTCACGCAATCATGACTATTTTTTTCTCTCATGTTTTTCAAAGTATTCAGCCAACAGGCCTCTAAAATTTACATAATTTATATTAATTAAACTTGATAAACAAATGAAAATCAATTTAGTATCTATTTTTGTAATTTTCCTAATGGCAGCAGCTTGTCATGCAGATAAAAAGCAAGAGTCAAAGACTACTACCAATGATAGCATAACTTCCATTGATAGCATACCCCGGCCTACGCTCACTGATGTGGCAACCTATTGCTATGGTAATGGCTATGGTGAAAAAGTTTATATGATTATACCAAATGTTCCGAATGATACTGCGGTAAAATTATGTTTGGAATACAAGTACGGTTTTAGCTGGGATGTTATACCCAAGGTTTTTGCTCTTCCTAATCCATTTAGAAACGATGCATTGGAAAAGGAGATATTCTCAGCACAACTCAGTCAACTGGTTCGTGAAACCAAGGCAACTGAAAAATTAAGCAGAGAAAGCATTTTGCGATCCAAAACTCCAACTGACAAGCCACTGCTTATTGAGGGAGAAGTCTTTACCAGTTTATACGAAGGATATACTAATTATAACCGCAGTGACACCGGATATTTTGATTACAAAAAGTCAAAAATTCCTGCTTTTTTTGAAAACAGCCATTACAAGGAAAAATGGGTTGATACCCTGGTACTGTTATTTGAAAATGATACCTGGAAATTTCATGATGTCATCTATGGAAGAAAATCCCAATACCCAACTCTTCAAGGTCGCTTGAAAGACTTTATCCGAGCCGGA
>DAIMYK010000145.1:0-4959 GCA_036734525.1 Sediminibacterium sp.
TCCCGCTTATGCGGATATGAAAATCCACCACTGTGCAGGCCGCCTGCGAATTCAAGGCAGCAGCAATCGAACCCCATGCAGCTAAAAAAATGATGGCAATCAGCAAGCCGACTACTCCGGCAGGCAAATGATCTACCACAAAACGAAGGAATATATAATTGGTATCGGTGGTGTCTGAAGCAGGTACTGCTTTTTTCAAAACGGATTTATATTCTTTTTGCAGTGAATCCATGTTGCGGCGGGTAGCCTGAAATGCAAGCCTGCTGGCGGCATCCTGCTTGTCAACAAAAGCAATGCTGTTGCTTTTCTGTTGTGTCTGCAACAACTGATAAGTACTATCGATCTGTCGCAGTTGTGGCGCATAGCTTGTTTTCATCGCCTTATCAGCGACTGACTGATTGAAGAATACCGGTCCCGGATTAAATTGATAATAACTGAACAGCAGGGTTCCTAAAAGTAATATCAAAAATTGCATGGGCACTTTCACCAGACCATTCATTAGCAAACCGAGGCGACTCTGTGTATTGTCTTTGGCAGTTAGGTAGCGCCCCACCTGTGACTGCTCGGTGCCGAAATAAGAGAGGGCGAGGAAAAAACCTCCGATGACCCCACTGATGATGTTGTACCGGTCCTTCCAGTCAAACCCCTTTTCGGATACACCGGTGGTGATGATGTTGAGTTTACCCGAGGCACCACTTACGCGAAGCGCATCGCTGAAGCCAACACCTTCGGGCAGGTAGTGTACCACATAATAGCCCGCGATGAACATGCCACCGAAAATAATCAGTAACTGCAGTTGTTGGGTATAAGCAACGGCGCGGGCACCACCACTCACGGTATATATGATGAGCAATCCTCCCATGAAAATATTGGTCCAGAAAATATCCCATCCGAGTAGAGATGATAAGATCAAAGAAGGGGCATAGATGCTGATACCGGTGGACAATCCTCTGGAAAGCAGGAATAAAGTAGAAGTCAGCACGCGGGTTTTCAGGTCGAAGCGTTGCTCGAGGAATTCATACGCTGTAAATACCTTGAGCTTATTGAAGAGTGGCACAAAACTTACGGATATCACGATCATCGCAAGTGGAAGACCAAAATAATATTGTACGAATCGCATCCCATCAGTGAATGCTTGTCCGGGAGCAGACAGGAAGGTGATAGCGCTTGCCTGTGTTCCCATGATGCTGAGCAGTACCAGGTACCAGGGCATGGAGCGATTGCTCAAAAAATATCCCTCCAGGTTTTTGCTGGTGCGGCTTTTGTACAAACCGTACGTCAAAATGAGCAGCAAGGTAGCACACAACACTATCCAGTCAATCTTACTCATGCGTAGGTTTTGGTGAGCCAGGAAAAAAAGATGATTTCAACAATCAGCACAACAATCAGCAATACATACCAGGCAGTGAAGCTACCCATGGGCGGAGTTGATCCGGGTTGCAGGGAGTCAGTATTTTTTTCCATGGTCTTTCTTCATTGTGTTGAGCAAATTTTATTTTTTCGCCAATCCGCCTGCCAGCAATCCCAGTAGCAATCCGATGATCAGTCCGATCTTCACATTCTTCAAAAACAAACCAATCAATACTCCGATGGCAACAATGGTAAAAATTCCGATGCGTCTCTTCTGTTGCATATCAGGGTTGGTTCTTGGGTAATGCCACCAGGTTGGCGAGGATGCGGTAAGCACCCGGAACGCCTGCGGGTAGTTGTCGGAACAACACCAGTCCGACATACGTGATATTTCCTTTACCATAGGGAGCGGTGATGAGGCTTCCTCCTTTGGTGGCGGGTTTTTCTCCGGTATCTGCCATAGCAAGTATCGGGACAAAACGATTGTCGGTTTGTTCTGCATGGTAGGTACTTCTCTCCTGCACCCAACCATCAAAATCTGCAGCTGTTATGGTATTGGGGAAGTTCAGCAGTGGATGTTTCGGTTGAAGAAAAGTTACCGGTGCATTTTCTTCTGTCACACGTTGAGAAGAATTTACCCGGAAGGGATAGGGCCCGGCAGTGATGTTCTTAATACCCACCTGGTTGCTCTTCATGTATTGAATGATGAGGTGACCGCCATTGTCAATGTAGCGATTCAACACATCGTTGCGATTAGAGAGGTATTCATATATATTATAGGCGCGGATGCCCGCGATGATGGCATCAAATTGAGCGAGATAGGGCATTTGAAGATCTGCTTCTCCCAGTGTCACCACTTCATATCCCAGCTGCTGCAGTGCTTCGGGAATCTTGTCGCCTGCGCCGGGAATATAACCGATCTTCTTCCCTACTGTTTTCACTGACAAAGCAATGAGATTGGTTTTGGCGGGAGTAAAATACGTGATGGTAGGAATGTGATCATAAGCAATGATGCGGGTTCTTCCGGCATATACTGAGGGATCATTGCTTTGTAAGCTCACTTCTTCTTTTTGGTTGGTGTTGCCTGCACCGGAGGTGAGGGTACGACTGATGCGCGCATTCTCATCCCAACTGTTTCCGGCATTTGCCGGCTTAAATAATTGGTTACCGGTGATGGTAACTTCGGGAGATAATTTTGTTTTTCCTCGTTGAATGAGTTGTACTTCTGCCTGTACGGGTGCGCCGTTGGCGGAAACCAGGTTCTCACTGACAAAGTTCACTTCCGCCTTGGGCAAAACAGCCAGCGGCTGATAGAGTTCACCTTTTACGAGGTCCACAAACTTGTATTGCAGCGCACGGTGAAATGTAAAATCAACTCCTCCGATGTTGATCACCCAGGTGGCGGGGAAGGCAGGATCATTTTCTGCTTTTCCAATTTGCAGCTGATCGCGCACATCGAAGCTTCCCTCCAGCTTCGGATACTGCAACCAGTAAGGCTGTGAAAGAGGATGATTTTTATCAACAGCTATCTGCTTGCTAAACTGTACATTTTGGTTGACAGCCAAGGCAAGATTCAATGTGGTGTCATAGTTGCTGATACGAACAGATTTCACAACAGCGCCCACATTCTTGCGCATGTTGAAAAAGAAGTTGGCCATCACACTCTCTCCCTGAACAGCCCACTCCTGAGAAGTAGTCACTTCAGTGAACAAGGCACTGCAGGCCTCTATCAGGTCTTGTATTTCATTGAGCTTTTTATTTTTCCAACCGGACTCCGGTAAATTTTTTACAGCAGCATACAGTTCCACCAAGGCGGGAACAGATGCCTCGGGTTGTTCAAAATTATATTTTGCGATGATGCGGTTGATCTTCTCTTCGATGGGCTTCCCTCCTTCCAGTCTTGACCAGCCGGTGTTGATGCCATCCATCAGATCATTCACCGGGGCATCACCTCCGATGGTAGCAAAATATTCCTGGAACATCCCGCGGCGACGCGGACGTCCCTCTCCCTGGCTCTTGTGCATACTCCGTGCTTCCGCACCAATCTCACCATAACTCTTGCCGAGTGAAGCATTGAACTGGCTGATGTCAATCGTAAACTGATCGGGAGAAGTGGTGTTCATGTTACCGCCAAAATTGAAGGAATTCCAGAGGATGCGCTTAGCCTGCCAGGGTTTTACGCCATAAGCGAATTGCTCCGGAAAGCGGGAAGGATCTGCCGCTGCAGTGAACGCCTCCGCACCGAGTATTCCGGAAGCTGCATGGTGTCCATGTCCTGCGCGGGCATCGCCCGGAAAACGATTGATGATGATATCAGGTTGATACAGGCGAATCATCCAGACGACATCACTCAAAATCTTTTCTATGTCCCAACTACGCAATGCCTCGGCTGCACTATTGCTGTAACCGAATTCATAGGCCCGCGTGAAATACTGTTCCGCACCATCCTGGCGGCGGGCTGCCAGCAATTCCTGCGTTCTGATCAAACCGAGTTCAATGCCCTGCTCCGGACCTATCAGGTTCTGACCACCATCACCCCGCGTGAGACTGAGGTAGGCAGTACGGTAAAGCTTTTCTTTGGCAAGAAAAGGAAGGAAGGTGTTGTTTTCATCATCCGGATGGGCAGCGATGTACAGCACGCTCGCCAGCACCTTCAGCTTTTTCATGTTGCGATGAATATCAACACTGGTATGGGTTACGGGCTGCTGTGCAAATATTTGTCCCATTGAAATCATCCACAACAGACAGAACCCTGAACGGAAAAAAAATGCAATCCTTGTTTTCAAAATGCTATGCTACAACTATTTGATACAATACCTCAACTGCCACTTAAAAAAACCGCGTTGGCGAAAAGTAACTTTCCATTCTCCCAGAAATTCCGGAAGAGTGGATTCTCTGCAAAGTAAATGACTTGTCCCGCACCAAATTCCTGCACCCCGATGGAGAGTACATCCTTTAATTTATTTTTAACCAGTACACCCACGAAGCCGGACTGGTAGCCGTCTTTTTTGATGACGCCGACATTCCAGCCATCGCGCAGAAAATCATATTGCGCACCGCTTTGTTTCAATGTATAATAGTAATTCGGGTAGCCATATGCCAATGGGTGTGTGTTATCGAGTTCTACTTTGTAGATAGCACCCTCCACTGAAGAAGAGGCAGCTTCAAATTCGGCATCACCATATTTTTTCAACGATGCATACTCTCCTTTATCTGAAGACTTGTCCTCTTTTATCTTGATGCCCCAGTCCCCGGCAGCCGCCATAAAAGAGATGGCAGATTTCAGGGCAATGATCTTTCCGCCATTGCGCACAAAGTCCTTCAGCTTATCCATCATATTTTTATCAGCCGCCCAGGTGCGGTAGTTGCCATCGGGTAATATCAATACGTTGATATTTTTCATGTTCACGCGGGGAAGGTCAGTAGCGTTGATGAGTGAGATCGGATAGTTCAGTTGGCGCTCAAAATAGTGCCACACTTCACCCACAGAAAGAGAGGAAGTGGCATCACCGGTTACCATGGCCACTTTCACCCCGGGTAGGGCGACTTTCATATCGGGTGAACCGAAGTCGATGCCCTTATCCATGAAACCTGTTTCTACGCCTACGG